>DATMOV010000350.1:0-7429 GCA_035568055.1 Cytophagaceae bacterium | reverse complement strand
TATATCCGGAAGGGTGGTGATGAAAGAGCTGTCGATCATATACCATTCTTCTTTATCATTTTGAAGTTTGCTTCCGAGTATAGAATAAATTGCCGCACCGCTTTCGCCTACAGTAAAGCTTCCGAATTCCGTAAACAAGTTTGGGGTTTCAACATTCTCCTCCTGACAGATTTTCATAATTGTTTTGATAACCTGATCCGTCATATAATTATAATCGTAGTCGAAATGAACGGAGGTTTTGATTGGCCAGCCGCCACCAATATCAATAGAATCCAGCTCCGGACAAATCTTTTTCATTTCACAATACATGTGTATGAATCTGCTGAGCTCACTCCAGTAATAAGTGGTATCTTTCATCCCTGTGTTAATAAAGAAATGGAGCATCTTAAGCTTGAACTTAGGATTGGTCGCTATTTTAGTCTTATAAAAATCAACCACTGCCATATACCGAATGCCAAGCCTGGAAGTGTAAAATTCAAACTTCGGCTCTTCGTCCGCAGCCATCCTTATGCCCAGGTTGCAGTTATTTCTTACCAGCTCGTTGTACACATCCAGCTCTTCGATGTTGTCAAGTATGGGAATGCAGTTAAATCCATCGTTAATGAGGTCGGCAATGTATTCTGTATATTCAGGACGCTTATAACCATTACATAATATATAAGAATCTTTGCTGATCTTTCCTTTTGCATGCAGGTTGCGGATGATCGGAATATCATAAGCCGAAGATGTTTCGATGTGTATGTTATTCTTCAATGCTTCTTCAAGTACAAACTGGAAGTGCGATGATTTGGTGCAATAACAGTAAGTATATGTTCCTTTATAATTATTGTTCCTGATCGCGTCATTAAAAATATTTTTCGCTTTCTGTATCTGCGAGCTGATCTTGGGAAGATAAGTAAGCTTAAGAGGAGTGCCATATTGTTTGACAATATCCATCAGCGGAACGTCATTAAAATGCAGTTCATTATTCGCTACCTTGAACTCTTCGGTAGGGAAATAGAACGTTTGTTCAATCAGGTCAATATAACGATCCATGAATAGTAAGTATGTTAGATTATAATTAGTGCAATATTGCTATAAAATTATAATCTTTGCAACGACATTTTTTGTTAAATCATACACAGCATTATGAACTTAGAGGGGATTCTGAAAAAAGGTATTTCTGAAGGACTGAAGTCGGCATTTGATCTTTCTGTTCCGCAGGAAGACATCACGCTTCAGCCTACCAGAAAAGAGTTTGAAGGTACATATACGTTGGTGGCATTTCAGTTTACAAAGCAGACAAAGAAGTCGCCGGAGGAAACGGGAAAGCTGATAGGGGAATACCTGAAAGCAAATGTAACCGAGGTTAGCGCCTTCAATGTAGTAAAAGGGTTTCTTAATATTTCCATTTCCGATCCTACATGGATGAAGATCTTCCGGGAAGATATTATGAAAGAAAGTTTCGGCATGATCCCTGCAAATGGCAAAAAAGTATTGGTCGAATATTCTTCTCCCAATACCAACAAACCTCTGCATCTTGGACATTTAAGGAATAATTTTCTTGGCTATTCGGTCTCGGAAATTCTGAGAGCCAATGGATACAATGTAGTGAAGTTGAATCTGGTGAATGACAGAGGTATTCATATCTGTAAGTCAATGTTGGTATATCAGAAATATGGTCATGGAGAAACTCCTGATTCTGCTGCCATCAAAGGAGACCACCTGATCGGAAAGTATTATGTAATGTTTGATAAGATCTACAAAGAACAGGTGCAACAATTAATAGATTCAGGTAAAGACAAAGAAACGGCAGAGAAAGAAGCACCAATTTTAAATGAAGCGCAAACCATGCTTTTGAAGTGGGAAGAAGGTGACAAAGAAGTTACCCAACTCTGGAAAAAAATGAACGGCTGGGTCTATGAAGGCTTCAACGCCACCTATAAAATGATAGGAGTGGACTTCGACAAATTTTATTATGAGTCAGATACCTACCTGCTTGGTAAAACCATCGTGGATGAAGGATTAAAAAAGGAAGTGTTTTTCAAAAAAGAGGATGGTTCAGTCTGGGTAGATCTTACGGCTGACGGACTTGATGAAAAACTTCTGCTCCGCGGCGATGGCACTTCCGTTTACATCACGCAAGACCTTGGTACGGCAGATTTGAAGTATAATGATTTTAAATCAGAGACTTCCATTTATGTTGTCGGAAACGAGCAAGACTACCATTTCAAAGTGCTTAAATTAATTCTGAAAAAGCTGGGCCGGCCTTATGCAGATGGCATTTATCACCTCTCTTACGGCATGGTGGACCTACCTTCTGGCAGAATGAAATCAAGGGAAGGAACTGTTGTCGATGCTGATGAGCTGGTGCAGGAAATGATTGATACTGCTCAACGAAAGACTACAGAGCTTGGCAAGGTAGAAGGATTTAATGAAGATGAATTAAAAATATTATACAGAGTGGTGGCTCTGGGCGCATTGAAATATTTTTTGTTGAAAGTTGATCCTCAAAAGCGAATGCTTTTTAATCCGGAGGAGTCAATAGACTTCCAGGGAAACACCGGGCCTTATATCCAATTCAACTACGCCCGAATTTCAGCGCTGGTAAGAAAAGCAAAACAAATAAATATATCTTCTTCTCCAATCGATTTTGTAGATTATAAAGATTTGCATAAAAGCGAAAAAGATTTGATTATTTACCTGAATGAATTTACAAAGAAAATTGAAATTGCCGGGAAAGAATATTCTCCATCCATCATCGCGCAATATGTATATGATCTTTCAAAGGCTTATAGCCACTTTTACACAGAGCTTTCGGTTTTTAATGCCGATAACGAGGCTACAAAATCATTCCGGATAGCTTTGTCAGATTCTGTGGCAAAAACTATTAAAAGATCCATGATGTTGCTGGGGATAGAGGTGCCAGAGAGAATGTAAGATTGCAAGCGCTTAGGCGGGACAGATTCTGTATCTACCATTTTGTAGCCCACCACTTAAGTGGTGGGCTACAAAATGTGGAGCAGGTGTTATATCCAACAAGGAACTAAACCTGATTTAAGAAAGTATTCTATAAAAGTTAAAACCAATTTAGTATATGAAAATCTACAAATATCTTTTATTTCTTCTTCCTCCTTTGTTCGCCTTCAACAAACCTTATACCAGAATGCCTAAAGTGTTGCTTCCTGGCGATGGTAAATTTTATGATTTTAGAATCCCATCTATCGATGGTGATATTATTGACTTTTCTAAATATAAGGGCAAAAAAGTCCTCATCGTCAATGTAGCATCGAAGTGTGGAAATACACCTCAATATGAAAAGTTGCAGGAGCTGAATGATAAATACGGCAACCTGGTTACAATACTTGGATTTCCCTGCAATGACTTTGCCGGGCAGGAACCAGGCTCTGCTGAAGAGATTAAACAGTTTTGTAAAAAAAATTATGGAGTGACTTTTCAGTTATTTGAGAAAGTATCTGTGAAGGGAAAAAATAAACATCCGCTATATCAATGGCTCACAGATAAAAACAAAAATGGCTGGAACACCGAAGAGCCTGGATGGAACTTTGGCAAATACCTGATTAATGAGAAAGGAGAGCTCATAAAATATTATTCGGCAGGAATGAATCCTTTGAGCAAAGAAATTGTTGACGATATACATAAGAAGTAACCTGTTTTATGTGATAATATTTAGCCCGCTCTCATTCCCTGTGAACGGGCTAAATTTTTTAATAGAGCCTTTTTTCTTTGCGATTAGTTCTTATTAAATTAAATTGGTTCTCCGGATTTCCGGGATATTAACAAGATTACCTGGGAATGAATAGTATAAAATTTAATGCGTGGATTAAGGCTTGCCGGTTACGGACATTACCGCTTTCATTATCAAGCATTGGTATGGGAGGATTTCTGGCGGCCTGGGTACATTCTTTTAAGCCCTTGATTTTTATATTCTGTGTGCTCACTACTATTTTACTTCAAATACTTTCAAACCTGGCCAACGATTATGGCGATTTTAAGAACGGTGCAGATAGTAGTATTCGTAAAGGCCCGAAAAGGGCAGTGCAATCAGGTTTGATTTCGTCTAAATCCATGAAACGTGCTATTATTGTTTTTGCGCTGCTATCTTTGTTTTCCGGAATTTATCTTCTTTATCTGGGACTGGATATCAGTTTTAATTTCTTAGGTTTTTTCCTTCTTGGAATGCTCGCGATTCTTGCCGCCATTAAATATACAGCGGGCAAAAATCCATACGGCTATGCAGGTTTTGGTGATGTTTCAGTTTTTCTGTTTTTCGGATTAGTGGGTGTGCTGGGAACATACTTTCTGCAAACAAATGAAGTAAGTCCTTCATTATTGCTTCCCGCCGCTTCCTGTGGTTTATTTTCGGTGGCTGTGCTGAATATTAACAATATCAGGGACATAGAATCTGATGCCATGGCCGGTAAAAAGTCAATTCCTGTCAGGCTTGGGCCTTATAAGGCGCGCATATATCATTGGTGTCTGCTCTTTCTTGGTTGCTTTCTTACCCTCATTTTTACCTGGATAAGATTCAGCAGCCTTACACAGCTTATTTATATGGCTAGTTTTATCCTGATGATAAGAAACGGGATGGTAATCTGGAATACCAAAGAACCTCATCTTCTGGATCCGTATCTTAAGCAAATGTCGTTGAGTACTTTGTTCTTTGTGATCACTTTTGGTATTGGATTATTAATGTCATAAGCACTATTTTATTTAATTTTGTGTTTTGCTCAAATCAAGATTTATTATGTATGAATATGAAATTTAAAAATACAACCGCGGCTTTGGTTATTTTGTGTTCAGCATTGATGTTGTCTTTTACTTATGTCTTTTATGGTAATTCTATACCTGAAGCAGACCTCATTTCAACGGATCAACTGAACGATATCCTTACGAACCCCAATGCGAAGAAACCTGTCATTTATAATGTTGGGCCGATGCAGAACATTAAAACTGCCTTATACATTGGTAGCACTGCTGCTCCCGATGAACTTGAAAGACTCAAAAAAGAATCAGCGAAACTACCTAAGGATAAACAAATCGTGCTCTATTGCGGATGTTGTGAAGCGTCTCATTGCCCTAATGTGGCACCAGCCCTTGATTATTTAAAGAGTGCCGGATTTACTAAAGCCAAAGTATTGAATATACCTACCGGACTCAATGAGGACTGGATTAATAAAGGATATCCGATGGAATCTGCTAAGTAGGGACTTTCATCCGATGACTTCAAATGTCTGTCACAAATCAAAGTTTTAATACGAGTCATCGGATGACTTGGGTGCTCTCTTCATATTTTATTTTTCAACGATTTCTTTTCAATTCCATAATTATTCGTTTTTTTGTGGAAGTTAGCTAATCAATATGTCAGGAAAGCTTAAGGATAAAATAGCCATCATCACCGGAGGATTGCAAGGAATAGGGAAGAGAACTGTCGAAAGATTCGTTTCTGAAGGTGCTAAAGTTATGATCTGGGATATTGATGAGAGCAGGGTTTCTGAAGCGATCGGAAAGAATTCTAAATCTATATTTTTTTTAAAAGTAGACACGACAAAATTCCCCGTAGTGTATGATGCGGCAAAGTCTGTATTCGATCAGTTTGGCCGCATAGATATATTGATCAATAATGCTGGCATAACCAGAAATGCCACACAGCTTAAAATGACTCAGGATCAGTGGCAGCAGGTGGTTGATGTTAATCTTACTGGTGTATTTAATTGCACCAAGGCAGTTGCGCACTATATGGTTCAAAGTAAATATGGAAGAATTATTAATACATCTTCCATGGTAGGCTTGTATGGAAATTTCGGACAAACAAATTATTCGGCAGCAAAGTCAGGCATCATGGGGATTACCAAAGTATGGGCAAGGGAATTAAGTAAGAACGGAATCACCGTGAATGCTGTTGCGCCTGGTGTAATTGAAACAGAAACGATGAAAAGCGTGCCTGAAGAGGTGCTCAATTCAATCAAAGAAAAAATACCTGTTGGCAGAATCGGCTCTTATGAAGATATAGTCAACGCTTATCTTTTCCTGGCTTCCAGTGAAGCATCATACATCAGCGGCTCTGTTATTAATGTTGACGGGGGATTTGTCGCGTAGATTTTTATCATTAAGATCAACTGATTATATTATGTTACCTTAAGCGAGTCGAAGGGTTTTTAATAATAGTCTGTACCTAAATCATCGTCTTTGAACTGAGTTTACACTGAGTGTAATGAATGTGCTCAGGGTGGCAATGGTAAGCTCTCAACTTTTCGTTACCTTAAATTCCACTCTTCTGTTTTGCTTTTTATTTTCTTCCGTAGTGTTTGGAACCAGCGGATGCAATGATCCAAATCCTTGTATAGAAATTCTGTTTGCAGCTATTCCTTTTCCAGTTAGATAATCTTTCACCGTTTTAACCCGCTCTTCAGAAAGTATCAGGCTTTTTTTCTCATCACCTTCATTGCTCGTATGGCCTTCGAGGCGAATTTCAATGGCCGGATTTTTATTTAAGAAATCCGCGAGCCTGTCAAGCTCAGTATATGAATCAGTGGCAAGTATAGGAGTGCTTCTTTCAAAAAGTATGTTATGCAGCTTGATGTTTTTTCCGATCACGATAGGCTCCAGATAAAAATCTTTACCTGCATTGGAAAACTGAAGTGTATCGTAGTAATTCATGTAGCCCTTGCATTGCACAAATACAAAAAAAACATTTCCTTTTTTCGTTTCTATTCTGAAAGCACCTTCCTGGTTATTGCTGGTGACGGCTCCTGATACTCTATTATCTTCACTGGTAAAGCTGAGCATTGCTGCCAGAGGAGCTTTGGTGGCCGCATCATATACATGTCCGGCAAAACTCACTATATCATTCATTCTTTCAATGGTTAATTTTCCCGGAGAACAATATTGCTTCTTCCCATCTAATGTGAAAATATAGCCAGTCCAGTCACCTTCCAGAATTTCTCTCGTTCCTTCTTTTCTGTATACCAGTATACCTGATTTAAGACAACAGAAAAAATTATTTATTCTTTTCTGCTCATTAATCTGGAATTCTTCAAAAGTAAAATTGCTGTTTCGCACGCTTCCCTTTAAAGAAATTATTCCATAAGCTTCACCATTAACAATGGTTGATTTTCCGGATACAGATCCGGCTTTATCACTTAACTTCATTGAAAATGAAAAGACTTTATAATCATTATTGAATTCCTGATATAATTTCCCTTTCCATTCTCCGCTCATATTGATCTGAGCCTGCAAGGCAGTGGAAAGTAATATAAAAAACAGGATGTTAACGATGATTTTTTTCATAAATAAGGCGGGTAAAATTTTATGAATCTTTCGCGCTAATAAATATATATATAATGCCAATTTATGGCTATCTTTAAATTGTTTTTTTTCTAATCTTATAATATCTGGTTAAGTAATGGACAAGAATTTTAAATTCAAG
>DATMOV010000349.1:0-5169 GCA_035568055.1 Cytophagaceae bacterium | reverse complement strand
TATTTTAAAATAATTACAAATCCAAGATTATTTTTTTGTTCTAATTTTGCTTAAATTACCGTTATATTAACCAATTTTATAAATAATAGATACGGTGTCAAGAGTAAAATCAAGAAATTTATTTGAGCTGATTAAATCCCTCAACAAGAATGAAAAGAGGTATTTTAAGGTCATGACTGCAGGTTCCGGGGAGGGAGAGGATAAGAAAATCCTCATTCTTTTTGATTACTTAAGCACTCAGGATGATTTTGATGAAGATAGTCTGCTGAAAAAGGAAAAAGCAATAAAACCAGAACAGCTTTCAAACCTGAAAGCATATCTCTTTGAAAAAATTTTACAATGTATCAGACAATACAATTCATCTAAAATTTCAGATATCCGGATCAGGGAGCAGATTGACTTTGCACAGATTCTTTTCGAGAAACGTCTATACAGCCAGGGCATTAAATGTTTGAATAAAGCTAAAAAGCTGGCCTGTAATTCTAATAATCTTGAATTGCAGCTGGAGATTATCAAATTCGAAAAAAGCATACTGATGCAAACCATCGACCACGACAATATCAATAAAGTGGACAGGATCATTTCCGAAGCCCGAAGCATCAATGCGCAAATCAACAATATCAATAATTTTTCCAATCTGGAGATCAAGCTAAACTCCTTCTATACCAAAATCGGCTTTATCCGTGATGAGGCCGATTTTTTAAGTGTAAAGGAGTTTTTTAAGAATAATATTCCCGAATATAAGGAAGAAGATCTTTCTTTGATCGAGAAGATACACCTCTATCGTTTGTACATTGGTTATTATTTTTTTGTACAGGATTTTCTTAACGGATATACTTTTGCTTCCAAACTGGTGAGTTTGTTCGAAAGCTCAGAAGAGCTGATCCGCAACAGTATGGAATCCTATATCAAGAGCCTTAACAGTCTGCTCATTGCTCAGAACAAGCTTCTTAAATACCATGAATTTGTCAGTACCAATGAAAAATTACAGTCTATTGATAAAATTACCGGCATTAACCTGAATGAGAATATCCGGATAAGACTCAAAAAATATTATTATATACACCAGATCAACAAATTCTTCATGACCGGCGAGTTTGACCAGGGAGTGAATTTTATCATTGAAGAAAAAGCCGAAGAGATGCAGCAGCTTATTGAAATGCTTGACAAGCACTCGGCATTAATCATGAATTATAAGATCGCCTGTTTATATTTTGGCGCAGGCGACTTCCACACAGCCATTAAGTGGCTCAATAAGATTATCAATATTCCGCAGGTTGATATCCGGGAGGACTTGCACTGCTTTGCCAGAATAATAAATCTCATTTGTCATTATGAGTTGGGCAATAATGATGTGATCAATTATTACATCTTATCTACCTATCGGTTTCTTTTGAAGAAGGAAGATCTACACTTGTTTCAGAAATTCATTTTGCTTTTCCTCAAAAATCTTAACAGAGCAGCCGAGGCCGACCAGCATGAGATGCGTGACCGTTTTACAAAACTGAAAATGCAGTTGCTTCCATTGGTGAGCAGTGAGTATGAGAAAAGAGTTTTTATTTATTTTGATATTATTTCATGGCTCGAAAGCAAGATCGAGCAGAAGTCTGTGCAGGAAGTGATTATGAAGAAATCTATCGCGGTGTAAATTAAACGGCCGCACGAACTACTTTTATTGATTTGTCGCGTTTTAAAAGCAGGTTTTCAATAAAAGCTTCCACTGGTTTTAATAAAAGAGCCAATGTCCCTTTCACCAGCAATGCGATAGCGATTCCCCCTGCATATAGGTCAATGATCGGATCAAGAAAACCTTCCGAGATCAGGAAAAGAACAACAGCCAGGATCAATACAATGGTGGTCGCTTTTTTACTGGCTTTTGCTTTTGTAAGCGCATCTATAGTTTGCTGAAGCTCGCTGTTTCTTGCTTCAAGGTCACCATTTACTTTATCCAGTTTCTTTTGAAGTTTGTCGCTTACCCGCGTAATGAGTTTTGACTGATCAATAAGCTCGGAATAATGCTGACGTAACATTTCATATTCTTGCTTCATTTCCGCAACAGTCAATTCAGGGTTTTCCGCTATAGTAGCAGAGTTATTGAGTATGTTTTTTTCCAGCTGAAATAAGTCCTTCTTCATCACACGGAGAGCATTTTAGGCGTTTTTTTATACGGTTACGACGAAAATGGGTTACAATAAGTTATCCACTTCTCTTTTTTGTCCTTAATCTTCCCTTAATTTTAATAAATGTGAACGGAAGAATCTACAAAACAAAAATATAAGAAGAATAAGCTATTGCTAAATTATTTGTTTTGAAAGCCTAAAAGAACAGGTATTTTCCCGTTTGTTAGCGTTTTATAGAATTGTTGGCTTTAGAAACTTTTTAGGCTTGATATATATATAGGATTTGATGCAAATGTTATAAAGGTTGAACTAAGAAGGCAGCTCCTAAAATAAGCTACATTTATTTTTTGTCCTATTGCCTGCTTCAAGATTCTAAAAAAGAGATTATTACTTCTTATATTCGGATGGAAATTTATCATTGACTCATGAAAAAATATAACTTCATTGTAGCTTTTCTTCTATTAGTCAGCAGTGCTTTTGCGCAAACTGATATTCTTTTTAATGATGACTTTATAGATAATAGATATAACTGGTGGGAAGGAAAAGCTACACATAAAAATCTTTTTTCAAATGGCACATACATCATTCGCTCAGGGGTGCTGGATACCAAAGGAATGGCTATAAATCCTAAGAAAGATTTTGCAGTGGAAGTAATTCTAAAACAGACAGAGGGGCCTGTCAACCAAATTTTTGGTATTGCTTGCGGACAAAGTTCCATTTTCAGTTTCTTATTTGTGATTACAAGTAATGGAGGTTTTTTAATTTTTGGATACCAGAACAATAAGTCGGTAACCTTTAAAGACTGGGATTATACTTATGCAAAAATTATTAAGCCTATAAATTTCTATAACAAACTAAGGGTTGAACAAAAAGGGACGGCAACTTCTTTTTACATCAATGAAATAAAGGTCTATACCGCCACAAATATGGCTCATCTTAATGATAATCGGATTGGCATGGATATATCCCAAGGTATTTCAGTAGCAGTCGATAAGTTTACAGTTTATCAGAAAAGTTCTCCTATTAATCTTTTGCCCGGGTATTCCACGGAATACAAAAAAGAAAACCTGGGCCCGAATGTGAATTCAAAATACGAAGATTCAGAACCTATTATTTCACACGACGGAAAATTTTTATTCTTCAGGCGATACGACAACCTGGTTGGCCCGAATTATTCCGGAGAGGCTAATTGTGGTGATGTTTACATGACCTCATTGCTTGACAATGGAAGCTGGAGCAAGGCAGAAAAATTGCCTGCGCCAGTAAATAATTCTCACAATAATGAGCTTATAGGGGTAAGTCCCGATAACAATACATTATGGATGGGAGACACCAATTGTCTGGCGAATATGAATAATTTTAAGTATTGGGAATCACGCAGGGCGGCAGGTGGTTGGACGGTTCCAAAACCAGTTAAGATTATAAACCCCGGAAATCATAACCAATATTTTACCGCAACGATTGCGGCTGATGGACAGACCTCGATGCTTGCCATTGAAAGAAACGACTCTTATGGAAGCATGGATATCTATGTCTGTTTTTTGAGAAATGAAGTATGGACGGAACCCCAAAATTTAGGTCCGGTAATTAACACCATAGGCTTGGATTCAGGGCCTTTTCTGGCTGCGGATAATCAAACGATGTACTATGCCACCGACGGGAAAGCGGGCTACGGCAGCCTGGATATTTTTGTAACCCGCAGGCTTGATGATACCTGGCTCAACTGGTCGGAACCACAGAATTTAGGGCCAGGTGTTAACAGCACTGGAACCGATGAATATTATTCTGTACCTGCATCAGGTGAATATGCATATTTTCATACTACGGTCAATTCTATTGGCGAGGAGGATATATTCAGAATAAAATTGCCCAAGGCGGCAAAGCCCGAACCAGTGGTGCTGGTGCATGGAAAAGTACTTAACACAAAAACAAAGGCTCCGGTATCGGCGGCAATTCATTATGAAATACTTCCTGATGGAAAAGATTTGGGAAGCGCGAGTTCAAACCCCACTACCGGAGAATATAAGATCATACTACCTTATGGCGAACACTATGCTTACCATGCCAGCGCACCGGGTTATATTGAAATGAATGAAAACTTTGACCTGATAGAGAAAAAGGATTATATAGAAATCAATAAAGATCTTTACCTAACGCCAATAGAAGTAGGTGCTAAGATTAATCTTAATAATGTATTCTTTGAACAAAGTAAACCTGTGCTTTTGAGTTCTTCATATCCGGAGCTGGACAGGCTGGTGCAGATCATGAATGAAAATCCGGTAATGGAAATCGAATTGAGGGGGCATACGGATAATACGGGAGATGCCGCGAAAAATATAAAACTCTCTGAAGACAGGGTAAATATTGTTAAAGAATATCTGGTATCAAAAGGCATCAGCGCAAAACGGATCACAGGAAAAGGTTTTGGAGGAATACAGCCATTGAATACCAATGGCAATGAAGAATCCAGGAAACAGAACAGGAGAGTTGAGTTTGTGGTGACCAAAAAGTAGTTACTGCTTCGCTGAAGAATAAGATACTTTGACATTCTCTTAACAAATTCAATTATCCCCATGTTAATTAACAGAGAGCAAGAGAGCAGGGAGGGGATATGAAAAAAATAATAACAAGCCTTATAATAGGCTTCAATATAATTGTTTGCAAATCATTCGGGCAACAGACAGTTAATCAGGGTAAAAACAAAGCAGACACTACACAGCTGGTTTCTGCTAAAACACCTCCCGAAATGATACCAACACGTATTTACAATGATATACCAAGAATGCCTAAAAAAAAGGAATCGGCTAATAAACTATTGCGTGAAAATAGGAAGGAAATCAAAAAAGGCACTGTAAAACGCAAGTACAAACAGGAAAGAAGAATTGAAGCCAGGCTTGTTAAAAAGCGTGATAACAAACATGGTATAATAGCTGAAAGAAAGAAAAAAGATAGGATGTTTAAATAAAAAAACAAGACTCTGAGGTGTGCAGAGCCTTGTTAAGAAATTAAACAGGTATAAATTAAACAGGTGTTTGAAGATTAATACTAT
>DATMOV010000348.1:0-3975 GCA_035568055.1 Cytophagaceae bacterium | reverse complement strand
CGAAGCAATCCGCTAGATCCAGCGCTTAAACACCGGATTGCTTCGCCATTACATTTAGAAAGAGTGCCGCAAATTTTTAATATTTTGCTTAACTGAGTAGTCATTTGCCTCGCAATGACGCACCATTCGAGCATTCTCACTCTTAAGTTGAAGCTATACACTTAAGTGGCGGGCTACAAATGGAGTTACTAAGTCATCGGGGAACTGATACTGCATCTCTTAATTTACGCTTCACAGACTATTGTATTACTTCTGCCACAGGCCCGTCTTTGCGGATCACAGGCGCAAATTTTGCTTTGGGAATATCAACATAATTACAATAACGTGCTACTTCCGGAAATGAACATCCTGCCAATTTAACTTTGATGCTTTTATCAGTAATTCCAAATGCATATTCGGATTTAGCGTCAGCAGGAATTTTATAACAGGAGTTTGTACCTGAGTCGTCCATGCTATTCATGGCATCTTTGCAATCGGGATCCATATTATTAATAATGATGTTATTCAGATCATTGATTTTTTTCATGTCAAAAAGATCTCCCGCGATTATTTGATTTCCATTATCAAGGTTGTAGCTGATGACATCATTGTTCCCATAAGGATGAGCGGCACCATATGCAAAACCAAGGTCACTGGAGGAAACGGTCATGATATTATTTTTTGAATAAATGATAAAATAATCACTTTCAAAAGTTCCCGTCATGTCTTCTCCCTTAACAGGTATCTGAGCTGGAACCGAAAATTCAAGAGGAGTTTCCTTCATCTCTCCGATGATCGCTTTATTAAGTGCAGACAATAAATTTTGATCTTTGAAATTCCGAATTTTTTCATAATACTTTGAATTGAGAACCAGGTCCTGACTACCAATAGCTCCCGTTTTTTCGAAACCGGCAAGTATAGAAGATGTATCTATAGGAGTCGGTGTAATGTTATCGTACTCGGCATCAGTAGGGTTACTATCCGCTGATCCCAAGTGACACTCCACCTGGGCGATCCTGGAAACTGTAAACTGGTATTTACCAGTGTTAATCAGAGTATCCTGGCTAAAAGTCAGAAATAAGGGACTAAGATTTACAGAAAGGCTTTTAGTTTGTTTAGGGTCCTGCCATTTTCCCTCAAGAAAAGTCCAGCTTTTTTTCCCAAGATTTATCTTACCGGTGATCGTACCTGTAACCTGTCCTTTGTCATCAAGTTCGTTCAAGGAGATCTGCCTGTCCGGAGTAATCGTTCCTTCAAGTGTAAGAAAAGCTTTTTTAGGTAAGTATCTGTACTTACCTGTCACTTTTCCATCTTTGGCATCCAGGTACATCCATACGAGGTATTTTTCATTCAGCTTCCCTTCCAGCCATACTGAAAATGTAGCATTGCTTGTCGCTGGCGTGGCGGCCACAGAATCAGCGCCTGTGGCGGTAGAATCTTTACTGCTTTGTTCTTCTTTCTTTTGTCCGGCGCAGGAGGCTAGTACCGCAAAGCCTAAAGCGATAAAAATGTAATTAAGGTGTCTCATGGTTTGTTGATTTAAACATTAATTTATAAAAAATAATAATGGGGGGCTAAAATAATTATAATCAATATGAATATTTTAATGGGTAATAAGAAGAATTTCTGATAACGACATTGAATATTTATTATTAAATTAACCATTCATGACAAACCGAAAAGCTGAACTAAAACCTACGTTAGGTCCATTCATGTTATGGGGCCTCGGAGTGGGCTATGTGATATCGGGAATGTACTTCGGCTGGAACCTCGGACTTGCAGAAGGTGGCACCCTTGGAATGGCTATAGCTACTTTTTTTATTATCATCATGTATGTATGTTTTACATTCAGCTACGCTGAGCTGGCCTGCGCGATACCCGATGCAGGAGGTGCCTTCGCATACGCCAGCAAAGCATTCGGTCCCAACATTAGTTTTGTGGCAGGCATGGCGCAGATCATTGAATTTGTTTTTGCGCCACCTGCAATCGCCGCTGCCATTGGCTCATACCTTCATATCTTTCTTCCATCGGTGCCGGTGATTGTTATTTCTATTGCCGCTTACTTTGCTTTTACTTTATTAAATATTTCCGGAGTGAAAGCGGCGGCTTCGTTTGAACTGGTCATCACCATATTCGCTGTAGCAGAATTACTCATCTTTGCCGGCACTACTTTGCCTGCTTTTAAATTCGAAAATTTAACCCGTAACAATTTTCCCAATAGCATCATGGGTATTTTCGCTTCGATACCTTTTGCTATCTGGTTCTTTCTCGGAATAGAAGGACTGGCAAACACGGCTGAAGAAACTGTCAATCCACAGAAAAATATTATGCGGGGCTTTGGTTCTGCTCTCCTTACTTTAATAATTTTGTGCGCCCTCACTTTTATAGCTGCCGTGGGCGTGGGTGGATGGGAACCTATAGTTTTCGATGATGCAGGAAACAAAACTGATTCTCCACTTCCTGAGGCGCTTTCTTTTATCGCGGAGAAGAACGGCGCTCTATATCATTTGCTTGTTACCATTGGCTTATTCGGATTGGTAGCGTCATTCCACGGGATCATTCTTGCCGCGGGAAGAGCTACTTTTGAATTTGGCCGGGTTGGCAATGCTCCCGCATTTATTGGAAAAGTTCATAACAAATTTAAGACTCCAGCCAATGCATTGATTGTAAATATGATCATTGGTATTGCATCTCTTTTTTCAGGGGAAACCAGCGCGCTTATTACCATCGCGGCTTTTGGAGCGCTCACACTTTATATTATTTCTATGCTTTCCGTGATCAGGTTGAGAAGAAAGTTACCGGATCTTCTTCGTCCTTTTAAGGTTCCTTTTTATCCTGCCTTGCCACTGATAGCTTTTATAATCGGAGTCGTATCTTTTTCTGCAATGTTAGCATTTTATTTCAAAATTGCCATACTTTATTTTGCTATATTGATAGTGAGTTTTTTAGTATTTAAGTTTAAAGTCCATAGTCCACAGTCGACAGTCCACAAAAAAGAGCAATATTAATATGGCATTCAAATTTGAACAATTAAAGGTTTGGCAGAAGGCACTGGATCTTACAGAAGGTATTGATATCATGACGAAGAAATTTTCAAAAGAAGAGCTTTTTGTTTTAACAAGCCAGATAAAACGAGCAACAGATTCAATCGCACTAAATATTGCAGAAGGATCTACAGGACAAAGTAATTCTGAATTTAAGAAGTTTTTAGGATATTCAATTCGCTCAGGTATCGAAGTGGTGGCATGCCTCCATGTAGCAAAAAGGAGAAAGTTGGTGAATGAAGAAGACTTCAATGATTTTTACAATAAATCCGAAGAAATTATCAAAATGTTACAAGCTCTCAGAAAATCTATAAATTAACAAACGAGTGGATTATGGACCGTCGACTATGGACTTATATATGAAAAACAAAAAACAAATTCTTGACCACGTCAAAAAGTATCCCGGCGCAAAAGTAAAATTTGCCGTGACGGATATTGATGGCATACTTCGCGGTAAAATCATCAGCGCAGAAAAATTCATGACGCTGGCTGAAGAAGGTTCTGGCTTTTGTAATGTGACCTTCGGCTGGGATTCTGCTGACGTTCTTTACGACAATGTCTCCTATACCGGCTGGCACACAGGCTATCCGGATGCACATGCCAAAGCCGACATCAATACTTTTCGCAGCTTGCCCTGGGAAGAAAATATTCCCTTTTTTCTTGGAGATTTTACAGGAAAAGATGGGAAGGCTTTGAATGTTTGTCCACGCTCATTGCTGAAAAAAATATGCGGACAAGCAGAAAAACTTGGCTATCACCCTATTTTTTCCCAGGAGTTTGAATGGTTTAATTTCAGGGAAACGCCACAGAGCCTTCATGAAAAAGATTTTAAAAATCCCGAACCCCTGACTCCCGGAATGTTTGGTTATTCATTATTGCGCCCTTCCCTCAATCAGGATTTTTTTCATGAGTTGTTTGATCAGTTAATTACCGCCGGGATTCCATTGGAAGG
>DATMOV010000347.1:0-5421 GCA_035568055.1 Cytophagaceae bacterium | reverse complement strand
ATCCGGTTGGTATGTCCGGCGTGAAGATGGAAGCCGACTTTCATATTATCACCGCGGATACCGGCGCGATCAGCAGGATCAAAAAGTGTATCGAGAAGTCAGGCCTGGAAATAGATGATCTCATTCTTGAGCCAATTGCGTCAAGTATGTCGGTATTATATGATGATGAAAAAGAAGCAGGAGTGGCGCTGGTCGATATCGGTGGTGGCACTACTGACATCGCGATATTCCACGAAAACATTCTGCGTCACACAGCAGTGATTCCATTCGGTGGAAATATTATTACCGCGGATATCAAGCAAGGCTGTATGGTGCTTCAGAATCAGGCGGAACTTCTGAAAATAAAATTCGGAAGAGCACTGGCCGAAGAAGTGAAATCGAACGAAATAGTTTCGATACCTGGACTGAGAAGCAGATCGCCAAAAGAGATCTCGATTAAAAATCTCGCACATATCATCCAGGCAAGAATGGAAGAGATCATTGACCTGGTGCATTCTCAGATCCTCTATTCAGGATATGAAAATAAACTGGCCGGTGGAATTGTCCTTACGGGTGGCGGCTCACAACTGCAAAATATTAAACAGCTGTTTGAATATATGACCGGTATGGATGTGAGAATCGGACATCCAAATCACTACCTGGGTAAAGGAAAAATCGAGGAAGTGAAAAGCCCGATGTATGCAACCAGCGTAGGACTGGTGTTGGCTGGCTTCAAGTCGCTTGACGATCGGGAAAACAGATACCTTGAACTTGGTAAAGTAGCAGACAATAATAATGCAAATGCTAAAAAGAAGGCTACAAAGCCGGAAGATACCGGTGTCCATTTTATGAAAAAGATTTCAAACAGCGTAAAGAGCTTCCTGATCGATGATCTCGAAGATAAAACTGATTACTAATAATGTTGATGTTCTTTTCTGAATTTCATATTCAGAAAGGACATGCACTTAAAACTTAAAACGTATAACTTAAAACTCAAAGCCATGTCACTAGGTTCTTACAAATTCGATCTGCCAAGCCATCACAAATCAATAATTAAAGTTATTGGAGTGGGCGGAGGCGGAAGCAATGCTGTCAATCACATGTACAACCTGGGTATCAAGGATGTAGAATTTGTGATCTGCAATACAGATGTACAGGCATTGAAAAGCAGTCCGGTTCCTACCAAACTCCAGATAGGAGTCAACCTCACTGACGGCCTAGGTGCTGGCGCTAATCCTGAAAAAGGACGCAACGCCGCACTTGAAAGCAAAGAGCAGATCAGGGAAATGCTGAGCGGAAATACCAAAATGGTTTTCATCACAGCAGGTATGGGCGGTGGTACAGGTACAGGTGCTGCACCTGTGATCGCTAAGGTAGCGAGGGACATGGATATTTTAACAGTTGGTATATGCACTGCCCCGTTTGGATTTGAAGGAAAGAAAAAAGTGTTGCAGGCGCTTCAGGGTATCAATGAGCTTAAAGAACATTGCGACACTGTGTTGGTGATCCTAAACGACAGACTACGTGATATTTATGGAAACCTTTCCATACGCGAAGCCTTCGCTCAGGCGGATAATGTATTAACCATGGCCGCGAAAAGTATCGCGGAAATTATTACGGTGACCAGCCACGTGAATGTAGATTTTGAAGATGTTAAAACGGTGATGAAAGCATCAGGCGCGGCAGTGATGGGTTCAGCGATCACATCTGGAGAGAGCAGGGCAAGAAGAGCGGCTGAAGAGGCCTTGCTTTCTCCCTTGCTCGATAGCAGAGATATTCTGGGAGCCAAGAAAATTCTTTTGTCGATTACCTTCGGTGATCAGGGAGAACTTACGATGGATGAGCTGAATGAAATTACAGAATACATACAGGAAAGGGCAGGCAATGACGGCGATGTGATCTGGGGATATGGCGTAAATCCAGATCTTGGTGACAAGCTCTGTGTAACAGTGATAGCAACCGGTTTCGAGGAAACAGAGATCAGGGAAGAAAAAAGAAAAGTATATAACCTGGAAACTGATAAACATAGCTCGGTTACAGATGCGGAAATTACCCAGGTTGAAAAGCCAGTGATCAAAAATTCAGGATTTACTTTTGAAAAGCCTGTGTATGAAGTAAAGTCAGAGCCGTTCTTCGAGCAGAAAACAATTTTTGATTTAGATACTGCAAAAGAAATAACACCTGAGAAGAAAGAGCCTGAAACTAACTGGATCGTTGAAAAGAAAGATAAGGCAGAAAGCAAAGATAAATCAGCGGAAGACGAAAAGAAAAGATTACTGACCGAACAGTCTAAAGAAAGAATCAGGAAGCTGAAAGGCTTAAGCAGCAATACTTCCATGAACCCTGAAGAGTTTAAGGAAAAACTCGACACGCCTGCTTACGTAAGAAAAAATGTAAATCTTAAAGATCATCCTCATTCCTCAGAGAGAAATATTTCAAGATTCAATCTCAATGATGACAATGAAATATTGGGGAACAACAAGTTTTTGCATGATAATGTGGACTAGGGAGTTTTGATGTGAAAATTAATTAATATATAATTTGATTATCGCCCATTATTTTTTCTAATCCTCACCCTGGCCTGTTCTCCGACAGGCCAGGATACTGTTGCTCTTGCAAGCTCCAATCTTGCGTAATTTAAACTTGACAATTCAATTAATTTCCACAAAGTTTAAAGAAATTTAACCAGCTATAATGCAATACAATCCTTTAATACATCACCGCAGGTCAATCCGATTGAAAGGATATGATTATTCACAGGCAGATTCCTATTTCATAACCATTTGTTGTCAGGACAGGAAATGTCGTTTTGGAAAAATTACCGTCGTCGGGGCATCCCTTGCGGATGCCCAAAATGCCCAAATGGAATTGAATGAATACGGAATGATTGCATACAATGAATGGATGAAATTACCGCAACGGTTTCCAATTTTTGAATTGGATGTTTTTCAAATAATGCCCAATCACATGCATGGAATTATTACATTGGTACGGACATCCCTTACGGATGCCCATGATATTGTGCAACCGCATAATGAAAATAGGGCAGGGGTGAACCATGCCCCGACCATTGGCGACATTGTTGGTGCATACAAATCATTGGTGGCAAATGCGTGTTTGGAAATTTATAAATCAAAAAATGCAGTAGAGACTGGGTTTACCCCTGTCCCAGTAATGAGGGCAGGGGTAAACCCTACCCCGACGACGACGCCAATGATGGGGAAATTGTGGCAACGCAATTATTACGAACACATTACTCGTAATGAACAATCATATCAAAACATTTCAAATTATATCATCAGCAATCCGGCAAAATGGAACGAGGATAAATTTTATTCAATATGAAAATAATGAACAGGCAGATTAAGAATAGCGAGTTGGTTCATAGAGGCAGGTCAGACACACCGCTGGAGTTGATGTTTCTCCAATGACTATGATTTCATCTCTTCGCTGAGTTTATTCCATGATATTTACTCTTACGTTTTGCCCACAGAACAATGTCTGGTGTCATCCTGACGAAGGAAGGATCTGGTTACAAAAAATTAATACCTATTACAGTCATTGTGGGAATCCTCTTGTGTGAGTATTAGGTGATTATGCAGACGGGCTGGGAAAATGCTTTTCAGATACATGAAAAGCCCCTGGAGCTTTGAAGAATTAAAAAAATCTGTTGAATATACTTGTAAAGTATATGATAAATAATTGCATTATTTTAATAATATGTTATAAGTTGATTTTAAACATTGGGTAAAATGAGAATCACTAATTATATTTAAATTTCTGTTAGTCCAATGATAGACAATATTGACCGACAATAGTTAATTCCTGAAGCTCATTTTATAAAAATATAAAAACCCTTTAAATGTAATTTTTTTTAGTTGCTCAATGAGATTGTTGCTTACCTCTTCCCGTAAATATATTGTTGCCTCTATACTGATTGATGCTATTCAAATGATTATTGTTGGGGATTTAAACGCACAGGACCTGGCAAATATTGATAAAAAAAATCCAATCAAAATTACCGGAGGCATTAATGCTACTCAAACTATATATAATGCCTGGGGAATTCAAAACCGCAGAGATCCTTACTACTGGCTCTTAAATGCTAACTTAAATTTTAATATTCTCGGAGTATCTATTCCAATCTCTGCAACATTCAGCCAGCAGAGCAAAAGCTTCACACAACCCTTCAACCAATTACATTTCAGCAATTTTCCTTGTAGCAAGTAAAGCTCTTGATAAAGATTCAATAAAATTCGTTCAGCTATCAAGTCCTGATCCCACGAACTATACATGGAATTTTGGTGACGGATTTACAACTACTGAAGCAAGTCCATTTCACAATTATCATTTACTGGTTGATTCGGTCAAGACAACTTATCCCGTTACAATGACTGTTACAAACGGAGTGTGCAGTGATACAAGAAAGAAAGCGATTGAGATCAGCCCCAATCCATTTAATTTAAGAAATGCTGCTTTGTTCAACGGAATTGAGTTTGTAAACATCTACCCTAATCCAAATACAGGAAGCATGAATGTGGAGGTTAAGACGAATAATGTAGCTGATATAAATATTCAGATTATAAACATGCAGGGAGCTATTGTTGATAATCTAACAGTAAAATCTTCTTCATTTAAAAGCCAATTAGATTTCGGTGACCTTGCTTCTGGATTATACTATATGAAATTTCAGGTCGGGGAGGATATGAGAATTTTGAAGATGGTGAAATTGTAAGAATAAGCGAATACTTAAGCTGACATTGCAGGAATTGTAATTCTTTCAAAGAATATTAAATACTTCTTTCAAGTTCAATGATGAAAGTCGCCCCGTCGCCTATGGTGCTTATGCAGTATACTTTTCCTTGCATTGCTTCCACATACTTTTTGACAATGGATAAACCGAGCCCTGTAGAGGATTCGCCTGCGGTAGGTCTCGGGGAAAGCTTTTGAAATCTTTGAAATAATTTCTTAATATCGGCCGCACTGATACCGGGACCTTCGTCTTTTATTTCTATTTTAATTTTTCCATTGAGCTCACCCGCTTTTATAAATAAATTTTTGTCAGGCATTGAAAACTTCAGTCCGTTGGAAATTAAATTTTCCATTACCTGAATAAAGTAATTTTTATCCAGCGAAGCATATAGATTATCAGCTTCAATGGTTATATGAAGTTTTATTTTTTTTTCACCGGCTAATTGGGTGAACGTGTCTGTTATCGATGGAACAAGGCTTGATAAATTGGTGCGCTCCATCTTTAAGTCAATCTGATTCGATTCGATGGCATTCACATTCAAAATATTTGAAATCATATCGGTAAGCCGATCGGTAGCACTAAATATTTTTTTCACGCTATCTTTCTGCTCTTCAGTGAGATTCTCGGAGGTTAATCTTAATATAGTGGTAATCCCTTTGATCTGATTAATAGGACTTCTAAGGTCATGG
>DATMOV010000346.1:0-12205 GCA_035568055.1 Cytophagaceae bacterium | reverse complement strand
TTACTAAGTCATTTTTAGGAAAATATTGCATCATGCAGGATGCAACGCAAAAAATTATAGAATATTATACATTAATGTATTACGCAACCTCGTATCAACTTATTCTCCCAAAATACAAAATATTCATTCACATTTTTTCTTCGTAATTCATATTTCATGGGATAATGGATATTATAATTGTCAGTTTGAAGGTCGTTACAGTTCCCAACACTTAAACTTATATCAGCAGCAAATCAAAATAAGGGATTTAAAAATCCTGAATTTGTTAAAATCTTTAATATGCAATAGTATATCCATTATAGATTAACCATGCGCCTTTCTATTTTATAGAACCACATGCTTAAAGCGGGGAATTGCCTTATTTATAGAGTATAATATATTTATAAATATGGCAAATTTGTCACATTTATAATGACCCTTTTTCTTCATAATTGTTGTGTGAAGAGAAAGGAGAAATATATAAGGAATGAGAAGGAATTAAAGGCTTTCGGTAAGCATTTAAGGTCAATACGAAAGAAGAAGAATATGACTTTAGAAACAGTAGCGGCTCTTTCCGAATTGAATATAGCCTGAATATAGCCAAGTAAGTAGAATAGAGCGAGGAATAGTTAATACTAGCTTGAGTAATATTTTTGTGATAGCGAATGTACTTGAAGTTCCTTATAAGGACTTATTCGATTTTTAAATTTCCGCGATAATATAATAAGATCCGATTCTGATCTTCATTTCTTCATTTTTGAAAAAGAGTTTCATTATTATCAATCAATATTTCTTTTCTGATTTCACCTGAAATCCGGGATTGGATATTTTTATCCAATGGCAACACGGAAACTAAAAATTTCTGGTCTATACAGAAATAAAAAGCAAGTCCCTCAAATTAACCTCTGCGGTAAATGGTTAAAAGAGTTAGGTTATGAAACTGGCACTTATGTTGTCATAACCAGTGATGAGTCCAAAATTGAAATACGTAAGTTTTAATTCAGTTAGCTAATAGATAGTGAAAGCTCCATTAGTCAGATGGAGCTTTTATGTAAAAAAGTTTATTAGAAAAGCATGTAAGAAGAATAAGATTAATAACGATGATTTATTAATCCGAAACCTATATACATTCGTGTCTCCCATAGCTGGTTGAACTTTAAGCCCTCTTTGCAGAAATGTAACGAGGGCTTTTTGTTTATAATGTAAAATGAGTTAGCTTTTACATATAGGTGGAGCGGCATGAGGTCAGGTTAAAATTTGTTGACAATCTCGATATGTAAAATTTGAACTAAAAATGCGTTACTTGACTTTCAATGTGTTAATTTTAAATTACATTAATATATCAAGACAGAATCTTAAAATACTAAATCAGAAATACACGCACTGTAGCGGGTATACAATCGTCACCAGCAACCCTATGACGACAGTGCAGACATTAAGCGACAGACAATAAAACGAGCGAACAATAGTATAAACATTTAAACAAATAACAAAATGAGAAATTTAATTTTTTTTATGCACACTTCACTTGACGGCTTTGTGGCTGGACTTAACGGAGAAATGGACTGGATAAATATAGACGATGCAATGTTTGACTTTGTTGCCACGATGACAAACAAAGCCGACACTGCGCTTTATGGACGAGTAACTTATGAAATGATGCAAAGTTATTGGCCAACTGCAGGTGAACAACCAAACGCATCTAAACACGACAAAGAACATTCGGCTTGGTATAACAAAGTTTCAAAAATCGTTTTATCAAAGACAATCAGTGAAAAAGGACTTGACAACACTATAGTTATTAGCGACCAACTTGCAGACAATATAAATAAAATAAAAAAACAAGACGGAAAAAATATTTTAATTTTTGGAAGCCCGACCGCTTCTCATTCATTAATGAGTCACGGACTAATTGATGAGTTTTGGTTATTTGTTAATCCCATATTGCTTGGACAAGGAATTCCGCTATTTAAAGATGTTACTGAAACGACTAAACTGAAACTTATAGAAACGAAAACATTTTCTTGCGGAGTAATTGCCCTTCACTACGAAACAAAACGCAATTAATGGACAACGCAGTCAAAAATAAATTTCACAGCGGACAGACACGACACGACAATGAAAGAAAGGGTATGCTGATAACACGGGCTTTGCGTTCAGGCGGGCTGATGTGTAAACTTGGAGTTTTGTGCTTCTATTCAAGTTCAGTGCAGGTTGACAGTTTTGTGCTCCGAAACCCGCCCGAACGCAAAGCCCGAAACCGTCAGCGGTCATTGCGAGACACTTCAACGGTCTAAGGACAAGCAACAAAATTGATATTACAATAATTAAGAGACAAAATAATTAGAAAATGGAATTCAACCCAAACAACAATGTTATTAAACTGTGTGTTCAAGGTATGGACTTGGAAGGAAAAGGCAAACCTGAAGAGGCAAGCAGAATATTTATTCAAGCCTGGAACGAAGCGACAAACGACTTTGAAAAATTTACTGCCACTCATTTTGTGGCTCGACATCAAAAAAATGTTTCCGACAAATTAAAATGGCTCGAAACAGCTTTGCAGTTTGCATTAAAAATAAATAACGACAGTGTTAAGGGAGCTTTTCCTTCTCTATATTTAAACATTGCCAAATGCTATGAGGACTTAAGCGACCTTGACAACGCAAAAAAGAATTATGAATTAGCAATTTCGTTCACGGACAAACTGTCTGACAACGGTCCTTTTTATCACGGGACTAAAGCAGATTTACAGGTTGGCGATTTGCTGACAGCAGGGTCCAGGTCTAATTACAACCCAGAAGTTATAATGAATCATATTTATTTCACAGCCTTGGTTAATGGGGCGGGACTTGCTGCGACATTAGCTAAAGGTGATGGACGTGAACGTGTTTATATAGTTGAACCGACAGGGAGCTTTGAAAATGACCCGAACGTTACAGATAAAAAATTTCCGGGCAATCCTACACGTTCATATCGCACCCAAGCACCATTGAAAATTGTTGGCGAAGTAACAGATTGGGTGAGACAAACACCTGAGGAACTCCAAAAATGGCGCGAAAAGTTGGCCAATGTCAAAGGAGATATTATTAATTAATTTCCGAGATGCTCATCCTGCCCAGCTATTGGAGGTAACGTCATTATGATCAGTAATAAAAATAACGGACAGTAACGCAAGACATAAAATAACGAACCGCTAACAGCAAGCAAAAAGAGCGGAGTCAGCTCTATAATCACTGACAAAAAATCATGAAACCTAAAAAGATATGGTCAAATTTAGCTGTAAGCGATTTAGAGCGAACAACTAAATTTTATACTGACTTAGGATTTAAACCCAATGGTAACTCTAAAGAATTGACAAGTTTTTTAGTCGGAGAAAATGATTTTGTAATTCACTTTTTCTTAAAAGACATACTCAAAACAAGTATGAAAGGTGAAATAACGGACTCGGAAAACTCAAACGAAGTTATATTCACACTTTCCGCTGAAAGCAAAGCCCAAGTTGACAATTGGGCAAAAGAGGTGGAGAGAGCAGGCGGAAAAATTATTTCCAAGCCAGAAGAATTTGGAAAAGGATATTATGGTTTTGTTTTTGCAGACCCTGAAGGTCATAAGTTTAATGTCTTTTATATGAAAGGTCTTTAACGATAAACGCTAACATGAACGGACACGATTACAAACTTCTAACAACCTTTGGTGCGAACCTCAAACAGTTGTGTCTTGAATGGGCAGTAGCACGAACGCACTATTAGTCAAGAGCAACGTGTGGTCAATCTCATGGCTCCATATAGGCAATATATTACCACTCAAAGGAGTCAAAATTATTATTTGTTCATCCAAATGTATTTTAATCCATTAGTTGATTTTATTATCGAGGGTATTGATAATAGGAAGATGATCTTAAATACACTTGTTCGATTTAAACATTATTGTGAGTGGTTCAACAAGGAGGGATTAATTCAAAAATTCCACGGAAAAACTAACGTCGGTGAAAATACTTTAGCAAAGCATGTTTATGAATTTCTATTTTTAGATGGAATTCAATTTTCAATTGAATCAAAATCAGCATCAGGACGAACAGATTTTATTGTCTCACAGACTGAACATAGAATAATTGCGGATGTTAAAATTTTTGATTGCGAAAGATCAAAAGGGAAGTCCTACATTATAAAAAGTTTTAATCAAGTCTTTACTTATACTAAAGACTATAATGAGACTTGTGGTTATGTAGTCATATTTAAGACTGGTATTGAAGAATTGAAGTTTAATTTTACCACAACTAACAGTAAGATTCCATATCTATGTTATAACAATAAAGTTATTTACTTCCTCGTGATCGATCTCTATGTGTATGAAGAATCTGCATCCCAAAGGCCGAAACCCAAAGTAATTGAAATTAGTGAAAAGGAATTAGTAGAAATATTGGCTGAAAAAATATAGGAAATTACAATCCTCCTTGATGAGATAAATAGCTTTTAATCAGCAGATTAAAGGCTGTTGGTGCACGCGTAGGGAGTCGAACCCCAAACCTTCTCATCCGTAGTGAGATGCTCTATCCAGTTGAGCTACGTGTGCAATTTAACTTTTACTCTTATAAATACATTTGTACAAAAGTGAGATGCAAATGATCTTATCCCAGTTGAGCTATATGTGTGCCATTCTGCACCGGTTAAATCCGAAGCAGACGCCAAATTTAATCAATATTTTCTAATCAGGCTAATTAAATTGCTTAGCTTTTTTCTCAATTCTTCCACGGTAACTGGCGTACTTTATTTTAATGTTGTCATAAATATTGTCCGGGGAAAATTCAAAAGATTATTCTGAGGAGATCAGGACAAAAGGTGCCCAGTAGTACGGATCGGGATATTTACTTTTAATCAGCATCTGTGCGTTTCTGAAGGCTTCGATCTTATTCCCGGTCTTCAGCCATTCTGAATAAAAGGCGGTCATCAGCTCATTGGTTGTCGCATCATTCACTTTCCACAGGGACATGACAATGCTCTTGGCGCCTGCCGCCCTGAAAGCTCGCTGCAGTCCATAAACTCCTTCGCCGCTTCTTAACTCACCAAGACCGGTTTCACAGGCAGAGAGTATAACAATCTCTGTATTTTCCAGGTTCAGGCTCATGGCTTCATAGGCTGTGAGTATCCCATCTTCACCTGAAAAAATATTATTGCTCTGGGAAGCGCCTGAAAGCAATAAGCCGGAACGAAGCAATGGGTTCTCGATCCCTTTTCCATCATTCTCTTTCAGAAAAAACCCATGCGTTGCCAGATGCAGCACACGAATATCCCTGATGGATTTTAAATTTTCTTCTGTCGCCTGCTTTTTCTGAAGCAGAACAATATTCCATCCGCTTCCGGTAAGCAGCTGTGAAATATGGTCGGTCTCATCTTTGGTGCCAGGAAGCGGGGTCACGCCGCTTCTCAGCATTTCATTCATGTCTACACTACGTTCATCTATATTTCCTGGTGGTGTTTGCTGATATATTCTGTTAAAGTCTGGATCACCGATGATCAGACCATTATGATTCTTATTCAAAACGGAGACAGGATTCATTAATTCCTTCAGATCACTTAATATCCTGACATCTTTTTCTTCGAGAAGATATTTACCGGAAGGAGATCTGAGGGACAACACATTGATGAGGTTATAAATACCATCGGGAGAAAAGTAGATGGTATTACAACCGATCACGCTCAGGCTGATATGTTCCCAGAAAACTTTGTACGATTCCTGATCATCGACCTTATGCTGAAGGGCATTCTTATAATAGCTGTAATAACGGTTTTCCATCTCCGACCCGTTTTTCATCAGCACTACCTTCGGGCCATCCTTAGTCTGCTTTGTAATGATCAATGCGGCATAACACACAGAATCATCATTCGCTTCAAACTTCGGATAAGTATACCGGATAATCTCTACGGCTGCTTCCCCGTATTTCAATTTCTGCTGAATATCTTTCCATGAATATTTTTTTTCTTCCTGAGTATTTCTGAAAGCTTCCGATTTTTCAGAAAGCTCCCGCTCCATCTGGTTTGAGCTCTTCTCCAGCGAATCGATCTGAATGAGTCTGAGCGAATCATTGCTGCGACTGGTGTATAGGGCAGAAAGCGTAGAGCGTCCTTTTTCCCATTTGCTGTATAAGCTTTTCAGCGATGAATCACCACTTGCAAGTACCCGGCGCTTAACATACTGAGAAGAATTGAAAATGATCCCTTTGGTAGCCAGCCGGTAGTTAAAAATATTTTCCACATTCCTGTCCCTGATCAGGTATTTGGTATAGATCGTGGTATCCTTGCCCGCGCTATTCTTAAAGCTATATTTACCTTCTTTCCTGCTGATAATATAATTGACGCTGTCTGGCCCCATCTGTCCTCTGTAATAGATCATGTTTTCCTCAGACGCATTCACACGCCAGTTCAGCTCTTTGAGCCCGAAGGCATAATAGAGATTGAAGCGGTCTTCCATGGTGCTGTAGAACTGGGTCTTCTCTTTCTCGCTCAGATAAGGAAGATACAGGCTGATATATTCCAGGGAAAGTCCCAGGGATTCTCTGAACTGACGGGCCGCCCTGTAATCCGCTCCCTGGTAATTCATCCTGTCCTCGATCCAGTGGTACATCGCTTTGGAAGTTTTGAGCCCAGCGATCTTAGGATGCTTTTCGCCATATTTATCGGCATAGAATTTTATATTTCTGTCATACGTGTCCGGAATATCCCATCGGGAAAACTCACCTGGATAATACTTCAGATCTTTCACCTGATGGATCTCGCATAACAGATAAAAATCTGCCAGCGAACGGTCCATATTCAGCCTGTACTCCTCATCAAAAAAATCCTGATGATCTTCAATGTATTTGCTGGCTCGCGTGTAAGCTTCTTCGGCATTTTTCCAGTCGCGTGTATCCTTATATGTATCTGCCAGGGAAAGGAGCAGGTTTATAAAACAGGGATTACAATCTATTCCGTTCTTTTCATTGATGGCTATGGCATCTTTCACCAGCCGGGCTGACTCCTCAAAATCCGTATTGCTTTTAGCCAGCAGGGAATTATAATAAACCATGATCGCATAAGCTCTGCTCAGCTTACCTGTTTCTTTTATCACCACAGGAAGGATCTTTTCATACTGCTTCCTGGCTTCATCATACCTGCCGAAATGCAAATTAAAGGAAAGACTGGGAATAAGGGATATGGCCTTAGCAGAAGCCTCCTGAGGAAAAACTTCAGCAGCTAGCCTGTCGGCCTCCTCAAAAGCGCGCTGGGCCCTGGTGAGATATCCGGTTTCCTGGTATAAGTCTGCAAGTCCATACAATGCATCCACTGAGAAGGCATTGTTTTTACCAAAATATTTCCGTCCTCCTTCATATACTTTCCGGTACAATGTGTCGGCGGCATCAAACCTACCGGCATCTTTATACTTACCAGCCATCGTTGCGAGAAAATCCAGGTAATCATAGTCACTTTCTCCGTAAGCTTCCCTGAATAACTTGTCAGCTGTCTTAAAAACCGAATCAATATTATACCTGCCATCAAAAGCATCATAATCCTTATCCGCTTTCATCAGACCGAGTATAGCAGGGAAAAGATATACGTATCCTTCGGCATATTGCTTTGGGTTCTTTTGTCTGAATTTTTTAAACCCGGACTCAACCTCTTTCTGCAAACGATCATATTCGCCAAAATACATTTCTCTTCTTGTAAAAAGTGATATGTCATCAATATCGGCATACTCAAGATCTTCCCATTGGCCTTTCTCCATCTTGATCATGGCTCGCATATCGCCGGTAACGGTCTTTTCTATTCCTCCGGAAGCGGTATGATCCATTATTCCTATAAGGCTGTCAGCTTTGAAGAATTCTTTAATATCAATATAAGAGCGGCAAAGCAGGACGAGGGTTTCAAAATATTGTTTCCTGAATTTCTTATCCCGGCTCTTCTGAATGAGGGCGGCTTTCTGTATCAGATAAAATATATTCGTTTTGTGGTTTGCCAGATCGCTATGCACTTCTGTAAGGATATCGAGGCTGCTGAATAACTGCTCTTCCGAGACCTGCTTTTCGTAAGCGCGTTCAGCCCATATCAGCGCTTTGTTGTAATAAGTAAGTTTCTCATATTTTGATGCGCTGTCAATGCATTGCTTAAATGACTGGGCGGAAGTCAGAGCGGGGACAAGCAGCGCAAAAATTAAAATCATATTTCTCATGGCAGAAATAAGGGGAAGTTGTCCCTATAAATTTAAAGAATATCGTTGAATATAGCTATCCGTGTTTAAGAATCATCCTCAGGCTTGTTCTCACGATAGCTCCCATACTTTTACATGCCAGGAACTCATTGTCATGGTAGTGTTCGGCCAGCTCTTTTTTGAGCTGTTCAATATTCTCCGGCATAGAGATTTCGTCCTGCATCACCGCTTCTCCCAGCTCTTTAATTCTGTATCTTGCTCCCTTGATCCTGGTCGCAATCATAGCTCGTTCTTCCTTCTGGTATTGCTGCACGCTTTCAGGGGTAAGGACCTTAAGCCCCATCTGGATGATCGGGTTGTTCTGCTTGAAATACTGCGGCATATATACCAGCTTCTTCCCTTCATACGATTGCTGGTCAAAGTCAATCGCCCTGATCCTATAATGGATCTCTTCAAAATCCGGCGTGATCTCGACCACGAAATTGCTGGAGTGCATATCGCCCAGCAGCCTTACAAAACATCTTTCATTGAACTTTACAAATTCTTTGGCCAGACGGATCTTGTTCAGGTGCTCATCATGAAGATAAGTTTTTATGAACATGTCTCCCGGTATTCCGACAATATGCTCTTCTATCAGCGTATCGCCATCGACATAGAAATTAATCTTGTTCGGTGAAAGTATATGCTCCAGCTCCAGCCCGTAAATTCTGGAAGCATCGGCGTTCTTGATATAAAAATAATCGAAGTTGTCGTTGATCTTGTTTACAATCCGCACTCTAAAAGGTTTGGTGTTTCCATATACGCAGAGATCTATGCGGTCGATAAATAAATGGCGCATCACCGACATATCTCCGTTGGCCTTCAGAATGGCATAGATTTTTTTCAGCCCTTCGTAAATATGGTTCATGTCGTCCTGAGGATAGAATACAGTTACCCATAGCGTGTCAATATCTTTGGCATCATACAGAGGAATGGAATTGTCAAACCTCGTCAGGTCGTTATAAGAGAGAGGCATTTTAAACTCGCGTAGATACGATAGCAGATATTTCCGAAGCGGTTTCTTGATCTTAAACGGTATCTTTTTCTTGCTGATCATAGCTAAAGTTAGGAAAATTAGTTCATCTCAATTTTACATTTTTATTTTTGTATTTTGATTTTTACATTTTGATTTTGTCATCCGGACTATTAACTATATTTGCACGATGTCTCAAATAGAGAAAATACTTTTTATCATCAATCCGGTTTCTGGCGGCAACAGGCGCAAAGACATGCCTCAGTTGATCAAAGCCAACATTGATCCTGACAGGCTTGATGCCTTTATCGTTATGACGGAGTTCCGCGGACATGCAACCATACTTGCCGAAGAGGCGCTGAAGCAGGGAATAAAAAGAATCGTAGCCGTTGGCGGTGACGGTACCATTAATGAAACAGCCCGGGCATTATTACATACAGAAGCTTCCTTCGGAATAATTCCATCGGGTTCCGGCAATGGGCTGGCACGGCATCTCAAAATTCCGCTGGATACTATCAGGGCATTACAAGTTCTCAACAATGCAAAAATTGTTTCCATAGATACAGGCAATGTCAATGGCAAAGCATTTTTCTGTACCGCAGGCGTAGGCTTCGACGCGCATATAGGAAAAGTTTTCGCCGATAAGAAGGTTCGGGGCTTTCGGACTTATATAAGCTCAGCTTTCAATGAATTTTTTCGCTATAAGCCCTCCACTTATAAATTATTGATTGAAGGAACAGAAATGGAGAAGAAAGCTTTTTGCATCACTTTCGCCAATGCTTCTCAATATGGCAACAACGCGTATATATGCCCTGATGCGGCCATAGAAGACGGCTTTCTTGACATATGCATTATAGAACCATTTCCCCTGTATGCTGCTTTCGATATGGCACGGCGGCTTTTCGAAAAATCTATTTTCAATTCTAAATACGTTAGCCGCGTCAGAATAAAACAATTTTTACTTCGAAGTGATCAGGACATGATTGCACACGTTGATGGGGAACCGCATGAAGAGGGGAAGGAAATTTTAGTGAAGGTACTGCCTGGGAGCCTGAAGGTGATGGTAAGTGCATAATAAATAGTACAAAGTTTATTTCATAAATCACCCTCATAAAATTTTTGAAGTTCCCGGTAGAGATCCTTCACCTTTTCGGGTAAGAAATAATCGGCAGGATTTTACAATACATTATTTTTTTAAACAAAAATTTGATCGGATTGTTGTTCATTTCCTGGAGATGACGATTTCCAAATTAATATTAAAAAAATAATTTAACTATATATAAAGGAGGAAACATATGCAATACATGGTAAAATTTCAATTCAACCTTGAAAGAGGCAATGAATTATTAAGAGATCCACAATTTGGAGAAAAGATGCATCAGTTAATGACCGATTTAAATGTAGAGGCTGGATATTTTACTGCTGTCAATGGACGTCGTGGCGGATATTTTATTTTGAGTATGAACGATGCCTCTCAAATCCCTGCGATTGCGGAACCATTATTTTATTGGCTACATGCGGATGTTGAATTCATTCCTCTGATGAAGGCAGAAGATCTTCAAAGGGCGGCTCCAGCTATCGAAGCCGCCATTCGGAAATGGGATAATGCACCCGTATTACAACATCATTAATTCAAAATCGCTCGTGTCAACTAATAATTAGCACGGGCGATTTTTGGATATAAAATATGGTTGAGAGAAGGTTAGCCAATGGTCGATAATTAATTCTTCATTAATCATAAAATATTTTATTCTTTCTGGATTGATAAGACAGAATTACAAAGGAACCGGAAATCACAGAGAGCATTACAAAAGCATTGTTCCATTCCCGGAAGATCGCATAACCGATAAAGAAAAGAAACCCATAGGTCATAGTAATTGACGAGAGCCAGCATATTACCAAGGCTGCGATACCTTTGTCAGCCGGCTTTGTCAGGCCTAATGATTCCCTTACCGGCCTCCAGCTTCCCGCCGGATTTATGCGCTCATAAAACTTCTGTAGCACCTTCAGATCTGTAGGTTGCGTTATGTAAGTCACCATGATCCATGAAACCGTTGTAATACTCAGGGTAAGGAAAAATGTATTAGGGAATACCCAATGAAGGTAAAATCTGGATATGGCATAAACTATAAATGGCACAAACAGGGCCGTGATCTCACTCCATGCGTTGATCCTCCACCAATACCAGCGGAGGATTAGTACCAGCCCCAGTCCTGCGCCGCATTCAATCATAAACTCCCATACATCAGAGATAGAATGTATATGCGGCGTGACCATTAATGCGATTCCCATCATCAAAAAAGTAGCAATCCTGGAGATTAGCACCAGCCTTTTTTCTCCGGCATTTTTCTCCATGAATCTTTTATACAAATCGTTGACCAGGTAGCTGGCTCCCCAGTTTAACTGGCTTGAAACACAACTCATATATGCTGCAAAAAATGCCGTGATCACAAGTCCTTTAAGGCCTGATGGTAAATAGTCTCTCATAGCCATCACATAGCCAATTTTTTTATTTTCAGCGCTGAGTTCAGGATAAAGCACAATTACGCAAAGACCAACAACGATCCATGGCCAGGGACGAATACAATAATGAAAAATTTGAAAGAGCATGGTAGCGGCAATAGCATGCTGCTCATTTTTCGTGCTCATCATTCTTTGAGCAATATAACCTCCGCCTCCCGGGTCGGAGCCTGGATACCAGCTGGCCCACCATTGCATGGTGATGTATGCCAGAAATGTCCCTATGCTTAAAGTGAAAACTCCGGCAAAATCAGAAGTGGAAGAAATATTCCCTACGCGAGGGAAAAAATTGAGGGTAGAGGGTGGGAGCTTTGCTTTTAAACCTTCTATGCCACCAATCTCAGGAGAATTAACAACTATAAAAGCAAGGATGGTAGTACCTAGCATGGCCATAAAGAACTGAATAAAGTCAGTAATGGCTACACCCAACAAACCGGAAAGACTTGAATAAATAGCGACGATGATCATGGCCAGACCTACAAATATTAAAGCAACATCATGAGAAATCCCAAA
>DATMOV010000345.1:0-6367 GCA_035568055.1 Cytophagaceae bacterium | reverse complement strand
ACTTCCATTATTGCTTTTTCTATGTCCGTAAATTCCACCCGCTGCTGCGCCGGCAGCAGCTCCTACTCCGGGTTTGTGAAATACTTTACCGGCAACCGCGCCGCCCACTGCACCAATACCTGCATCTTTCAAAGTTTTATGCTTACCTGAGTAAGATGCTTGCTGACGACAAAAATTTTCATCTTGTTGCCTTTTAGTTCCTCCACCTGGCGATTGTGCAAAACCTGATATGGCTAATCCCCCGACAAGTATCGGTACCAGGTAAATTTGTTTCCAAAAATTATTTATAGATTTCATAATACATTCAGTTTTAACCTTAAGTAAATAACAAATGCTCGTATCAAAGAATTCCTTTTGAGAGTATTAGAGAGTTCATGTGTTAAAGTGTTAAATTCGACAATTCATATTAGCTACTCATGAAAAAAAGAATAGGGATCATAGGATTGGGGAATATTGCGCAGAAAGTATATCTGCCGATTTTATCAAAACACACTCAGGTGGAAATCGTGGGTATCCTGAGCAGAAATCCTGAAACAGTGAATAAACTGGGTGAGCTATATAGAATTGCCAATAGATTTACAGACCTGAATTCGCTGCTGGATAAAAAGCCGGATGCTGTTTTTGTTCACTCCCCTACTGAAACCCATTTCGAAATTGTTTTACAATGTTTGAAAAAAGGGGTTCACGTATATGTTGACAAACCATTTTCTTATTCCATTAAAGAGTCTCATGGAATGGTTAAAACAGCAGAAGAAAACAAGTTGCTCCTTTGTGCAGGCTTTAACCGCAGATTCGCTCCGCTTTACCTTGAGGCTAAAAATTTTATGGAACAGGCTAATGGTTTCACAACCTGCATAGCACAAAAGCACAGAACGAAACTACAGAATCTTATTTCCAGAGAAACATTGTATGATGATATGATCCATATTCTGGATCTTCTGATCTGGCTAAATAATGGAAAATTTGAATTGGCGGATTACAGGCAACAAACAAATAAAGACGACAGGCTGCTTCATGCTTCAGGGACCCTGCATCTAAATAAAGCACAGGGGTTTTTCTCTATGGACCGCAATGCGGGCCACGACCTGGAAAAGGTGGAACTACATGGCAATGGATGCTCTGCAGAAATTATTAATATGGAAATCGCAAAATTCGCAAAACAGAAAACAGATGAAACCATTAAATCGTTTGGTTCCTGGGACGACATACTTTACCGCAGAGGATTTACGGGAATTGTCAACCACTTTCTGGATTCTATCGACAAGCCTTCGGAATGCCTGATAACCGGCAAGCAAGTTTTGGCTACGCATGAGTTGGTGGAGCAGTTGATAAGAATGTCTGAACCAGGATTTATGGAATTAAAGGATTAACAGAATTTGATCAATGTATTCCAAATATCCAATATTATATTCATACTTAATTCGACTTCACTGTTTCTAAAAGTGGACAATCAAAAATACTTGCGGGGGAGATTACGCTTTCTTCCAGAGGGATTTTATTTCCATAGCGCTCCTTCATTTTCTGCTTTACGATAGTATTGCCAAGATCAAAACTCTTCAGTCTTTCCAGTTTGCCAATCTCAACACCAGTGGCTCTTTGATAAATTTTCCAGATTAGTTCAGAACAATATATTTTATTGTCAGTCCACTCAAAATAGAGATCATAATTCTTCCCTTCAAATCCTTTGCTGACCTCTTTCATCTTGTTAGTCACAACTGGTGTCAAGACTTTTTCTGAATTTTTCAATCTTTTGATAACATAATGCCCATCGTTTCCTCTGCCGATCCATTTATCCAAAGGAGTTTTTTTAACAGGCTGAATGGCCTCAAAGACAATATAATCTTTGCCCTCTTTGAAAATTATTCCGCAATGACTGTATTTTGAATGTGTTGCAAGCTGAATAGCCTTGCTTTGACTAGACATAGAGGACTGAAAGATCAAATCTCCGTCTTGAATCTCTTTTCCTTTGAGCAGGTTGACTTTTTCTTTGGCTTTAACAAGTTTTTGACGAGGATCATAAAATCTTTGTTTGACATAGATAAAGCCAGCGACACAAATAGAGGTTAGAAAGAAGATTATTAAGAGTTTCTTGATAGTCATTGATTCATATTTAGATTGTAAAAATCTCTTTCCTTAGCTTATCCCCCCGACAGGCAAAACAATTATTATTTAAACCGCTAATCAAATTTAAATATTATAAATATAGATGATCTTTATGAAAAGGATAGATTATTTAAAGCCACTTTAACGAGATGGCCTGTCGGAGGACAGGTCCATGGAAAGATACAGATTCGAGTGAATCATGTTCATCCTTTAATTCCATAAATCCTGGTTCAGACATTCTTCAATCCTGATTCAGACATTTTGTATATTTGTATTAAACATCCAACACTTGCCCACCAAAAAATCTATACCCATTTACAGCATCGACCGCTTTAAGAAAAAGAGCGGGCATCCTGAGCAGTATGAGATCGAGGTGTTTGATAAAAACAGGGATTTTAAAGTTACTTATCCGCACAGGCACGATTTCTATGAGATCTTATTTATCACACAGGGGCATGGAAATCATACCATAGATTTTCACGATTACAAAATCAAGCCCAATACAATTTTCTTCCTGTCACCCGGACAAATACATGAGCTGGAGCTGTCGGAGGATATTAAAGGTTATATTTTTTTATTTACCTCGGAATTTTATTTATTGAATAAACGGGATAAAAATCATCTGCTTGAGCTGCCCTTCTTCTATAGCATTAGCAGTGAGAACCCGCCGCTTTACCTGGAAAAATCAGGTGATTATGATTTACTCCTCGATCTTTTCAAGCAAGCCTGCCATGAAAACGATAAAAACCTGGATGATTCTCCCGAGCTTATCAGCTCGATCCTTGACATTATTCTGATTATCTGCAAAAGGCTATATCCTAAACAAGCGGAAGAGAAAAAAAAGAAAGGGCATCTACTCGTGAAAAAATTCAAACAGCTGATTGAAGAAAAATACCAGGAGAATATTTCAGTGAAAGAATACGCCACACTCCTTTCAGTAACTGCAAGCCATCTGAGTGAAACAGTGAAAAGCATTACAGGAAGAACCTCGACTGACCTGATCAATAATAAAATGATCCTCGAGATCAAAAGAATGCTGATGCACACGGAGCTTGGTATTTCAGAGATCGCGTTCCAACTGAACTTTGCCGATCAATCGTATTTCAGCAAATATTTTAAAAATATTACCGGTATAAGCCCGAATGAATTCAGAGCAAAAGCTATCAAAAAAAATAAAAAACCTTGCTGATCCATTCATTAAAAATTAACTACAATCAACAGATTCGTATTTTCAAGACATTTTCTTCAACAACAATACACTGAAATCCAAAGCCCTAATAATTAGAATATACAATACTTTGCTACTTTTTTCTCATTTGGTATGATTTATGTATTTTGGGATTCAAAAGATTCTAAACATGAGACAATATCTGATTCTATTTGCCCTTTTAATACTTTTTTTTAATTCATCCCTTCAAGCCCAGAATACGACTGTCAGCGATAATTCCGGCAGATGGAAGCTCGGTTTTAATATGGGCGCTGCCTGGCAACATGGCGATGTAAGAGCTCTCCCTGGCCTTGGCGGAGGAATAACCCTTGAATGGGCATTAGTCCAGAATAACCATAGCGCACTGGGGCTTTCTATAAGAGGAAGATACTTATCTGCAACTACTTTTGGAAAAGATCTCGTAAAGGATTCAATCAACTATCTGAATAATCCTTTTCTGAATGGTACCAACGACCCCAATATGAATTATACTTCCCAGGGAGGAGTTTATCAGAATTATAAAACCAAGCTCACGGAATGGACTTTTGAAGGAATGATTATAGCTAATCGCCTTCGTGCAAAACATGGAATACTTTTATATGGATTCGGAGGAATAGGTACAACCATATTCAGAGTATCTGTTGATCAGAAGAATGATGCTACCGGTCAAATTTATAATTATGGCACAAGCAAAACACTAACACAAAGCCAGCTTAACACACTGCGTGATGGCAAGTATGAAACAGAAATCATAAAACCACAATTTGCACTCTCTCCTTCTTTTGGCATAGGTCTGGGCTTTATGCTGGGCAAACGTGTCAGCTTTGGCTTTGAGCATAAGCTTACCTTCCCCACCACCGACAGGCTTGATGGTGTGGTAGCTTCCAATCATAACAAGTATTATGGAAACCACGACATGTACCATTATACTTCCGCCAACCTTACCTTTACTTTAGGAAAAGGAAGATCCAGCGGATACACCCCATATAGCAATACGAATAATTATTATCAAAATAATACTTATCAAAACACTACCGTGCAGCCGCCATATTTCAATACAAGCAGGCCGACAGATAACCCGCATTATGCTACCGACTGCCGTGCGAATATACTTGCCGACATAGAAAACATTAACAGCATTTATGATATAGAAGTATACATGAATGGAACAAGACTGAGCCCCAGCCATTACTTTTATAACCCTACTACCAAAATCTTTAACCTGGATATTGCCATATCGCAGACTGTAGCCTTTTCGGTGATTGCTAAAAATTCTGCGGGTACAGCTTCGAAAGATTATACTTTTGTATGCACCGCTCCAAACAATAATACAACACCTTTAATGGCGCAGCCAGAGATTATTATTTATAATCCTACTGTAAACCCATCCAATGCCGCAAATTGCTATGCTGACATTTATGGAAAGATCAGCAACATAGACGGTATGAATAATATTGAGGTAAGACAAAATAATCAGCTTATCAGTTCTACACTTTATAACTATAATACCTACTCAAAAGAATTCAGGCTAAATACACAGATTAATGGTAATACTACTTTTACTATTACTGCTACGAATATTGCAGGAAGAGCAATATCTTCAGTGGCTTTCTATTGTCAGCCTCCTGTAATTATCAATAACAATGTACCACAATACATCACCATTTGTCATATACCTCCGGGAGATCCTTCTCATCCGGTAACTATTACTATTGACCAAAGCATGCTACAGTCTTATCTGGCGAATGGTGACCATCTTGGCGCATGTGCGGTAGTCAATACGACCAATAGCTGTGCGGGATTTTCTGCAACGGTAGTCTCACAAAATAATATAAGCTGTAACGGAGGAAATAACGGATCTATCAATATTACAGCCAGCGGCGGAACTATGCCATATTCCTATACCTGGAGTAACGGAGCAGCCAGCCAGGATATAAGCAACCTCACTGCAGGAACGTATGCCGTTACCGTACGTGATATGAATGGCTGCACCACCGCTGCAAATGCAACGGTGACACAACCATCAAAGCTTACAGTCGATGCTTTCTCGACAAGCACATGTGCGGGATCAAATACCGGTACAGCAACGGCCAGCGTGGGTGGTGGAACAAGCCCTTACAGATATTTGTGGACGAATATGCTTGCAAGTCAAAGCATCAATAATCTTAGCCCGGGAATATATAACGTGACAATCACCGATGCCAGAAACTGCAGCGCGAATGCGAGCGTTTCAGTAAATCAATCATCAAGCCTGCATCTTACTGTAAATACTGTGAACGCCAGTTGCCAGGGCGGCAGCAACGGCAGTGTTAATCTCACTGCTACAGGCGGGACCGCTCCTTATTTATACAATTGGAGCAATGGATCTAAAGCCCAGGACATAAACAACCTGCAAACAGGCAGCTATACTGTTACAGTAACTGACAGCAAGAACTGTTCAGGCACTGCTACAGCATTGGTTTCAGATCCTGAAAAATTAACGGTCACTTCGGGAGTAAATGGTAATAGCGCCTCTGTAAGTGCCAATGGCGGTACAGCTCCGTATACATATATATGGAGCAATGGTGTTTCCGGAGCGAATCAGAATAATTTAGCTAATGGAAATTATACAGTTACTGTAACGGATGTCAACAAATGTACAGCATTTGCACCTGTTGTAATTAACTATACTCCAGTTCCGAATTGTAATGGATTCGCCGCAAGCATTGCTTCACAAATTAATGTCAAATGCAACGGTGGAAATAATGGAAGCATTAATCTGAATGTAAGCGGAGGAACAACACCCTATAAATATTCATGGAACAATGGTGCAAGCAGTCAGGACTTGAGTAATCTTACAGCCGGCACTTACTCGGTAACTGTGATGGATGCCAACTCCTGTAAAGCCACTGCCTCTGGTATAATTACTCAGCCGGCGGCACTTGCTGTATCTGCTTCCGGAACAAGTACCTGCCCGGGTGGAGCAACAGGTTCTGCGACAGTAAGCGTGACGGGAGGAAATAGTCCGTATACTTACAAGTGGGACAATGGAGGTAGCGAACAAACGATCAGCAATCT
>DATMOV010000344.1:0-10302 GCA_035568055.1 Cytophagaceae bacterium | reverse complement strand
CTGATATCCTCCAGGTATGGGAGGAAGATATATGGTATCAATAAATATACCTTGCTGGACACATACATTTGTCGGAGGCTGAAGGCAGGGATTCGTGAGGACAATGGGTAAGATGGTGGTGTCAGGAAGAGGCATTTGTATTTGTCCCAGTACCTGGCCTGCTGAATTAAATACTGTAATATAGGTGGGCTTATCAAAATATGCCGTTCCGTTATGGCAGTCGCGATACAGTTTTAAAGTAATTTCATAATTATAATTTGACAGGTTACGATAAGTGATCTCCCCTCCCACAATATGGGTTGCTTTCCCTTCCTGAACAAAAAGAAATAATGATAATATAAGGAGTGGTATTTGATTGAATGCTTTCAAAAATCAGAGGTTTACAGTTATATGGCTTAGTGAATATACAACTCTATATTGATTTAATTGATTGAAGGTAACCCGAAATAAACGCTGGAAGATTGTTTCGATATGTCGTGCTGAGGACGTTCGTTCCGCTCAGTATAAACTACGCGAAACATTCTTGAAAATTAACAGATAATTGCTTTATCATACAATCCTTCGACTCTACTCAGGGTGACATTAACAATTAATACATTATTGTTCATTACTTTTTTGTTGGCAACAAGGCTAACAAGAGCGGAAACCTCCAAGGGTTAGAATTGTCATTTATTTTTTATTTGCCAAGTGTCGATCTATTGATCATTCCACACAACACTTATTCAAATATTACTATTTCCAGTTAGATGTTACTTATATAAAGAACTTCGGTAATTACTTATTAAATTAAGTAATAATACTTAGTTTTTATAAAAAGTGTTTTTTACATTTGGGCATTATTAAAAAAATAAAAAAGGAGGTGAATCTTTAAACCGGTATTTGACAAAAAAAAGGCTCTGAATAATTGCAGTTATCCAGAGCCCAAAGAAAAGACTAAATAAATAGAATTTACTTAATCCCTAACTCCAAAGAAAATGAAAAAACGAATCCTATTCAAGCCATTGGCGGCTATTTTTATAATTACCGCCTTCAGCAGCATTTCTGAGGCTCAGCTTACCATGACGGCACAGGTAAGAACCAGAACTGAGTTTCGCCAGGGTCAAGGCACCTTGATAGAAAACCATCAAACACCTTCATTGTTTACTTCACAGCGTACCCGCCTGAATATAGGCTATACAACAGATCACCTGAGATTTTTTACGGCTATTCAGGATGTGCGTGTATGGGGGCAGGATGCGTCCACCATCGCCAATAGTGATGGAAACCGTCTTGACCTGCACGAAGGCTGGGGTGAAATTATTTTTAATGATACTACGTATCTCAAAAAGATAAAAAATCTGTCGCTGAAGATCGGGCGGCAAGAGATCGTATATGACGATGAGCGATTGCTGGGTAGCCTTGGCTGGCTGCAACAGGCCAGAAGTCACGATGCGGCAATATTGAAGTTCGCGCACAAGAGCTGGATTGTGGATGCAGGCGCCGCATTCAATCAGCAAAGAGAACAGAAAAATACCGGCAACCTTTATACCGGTGTTCCGCTGGTTCAACTAGGTACAGACAGCGTGAACACGGCAGCTCCTGCAGGTACAAACTTTATCGGCACTATGTATAAGAGTATGCAGTTTCTTTATATCTCTAAAGAGATCGCATTCACTAAAGCTACATTCCTGTTTTTTAAAGATGATTTTCAGAAACCTGCCATAGCGCTTCCAGGCAGTAAAGTTCCGGTTTTTCAGAAAGGAACTAATGACAGGGTCACCATCGGAGGAAATATTTTTGCCACGATCATGAGAAAGCATAAGATAGATGCAACATTTTTTTATCAGGGCAACAAAGACAAATCAGGGAACACGATGGATGCTTACATGGCATGCCTGTCAACTCAATTTGCGATCGGAAGAAAGTTTACAACCGGTCCCGGTGTTGATTATTTATCCGGTAATAACAGCCATCAAACCACTACTGTAAACCATCGCTTCGATCCGCTGTATGGAACACCGCACAAATTCTGGGGATATATGGATTATTTCTACGTAGCGGATCCTTATGGATATAAAGGAAACAATAATAAGTCTCCTGGCTTGCTCAATTTCTACTGGAAATCGAAATATAAACTGAGAGACAACATGATCGCTACTCTTGACTTGCATGAGTTCTATGCAGGCAACACAGTGGCTGATGAATCAAATACCGCTCAAAATCTGAATAGAAGGCTTGGCACTGAGATTGATTTTGTGCTGACTTATAATATGACTAAGAGTATCGGAATTGAAGCTGGGTATGGACTTATGCTTGCGACGCAATCGATGGACAAACTTAAAAGAACCGGCGCGCAGACATTCGGTACGAAAGCAATTGGCGCGACAGCAGACATTCCAACTTTTACCGACAAGAAAAATATCGGCAACTGGGCTTATCTGATGATCACCATCAGGCCTGATCTACTCGGTCAAATCGCTGCCAAACTAATAGATCTTACGAAGTCTGTAGATGGATTAAGAAAAGATGTGGACACGATCAATCAACCTAAATAGTAATTTACCAAACGATAAATATGATGAAAACTAAAAATATTTTCAGAAGAATTTTCATGGCATGCTCAGTGGTAACCATGCTGATAGTACTTCCATCGGTTACAAAAGCCCCGGAAGTGGGCCGGATACCAGAGCCCGCCGGCCCCAAGGAAAGAAAGACTATCATAAGGCTTGGGTTTATCCCCCTTACTGACTGTTCGCCACTGGTAATGGCTAAGGAATACGGGCTGTTTAAGAAATATGGAGTCGAAGTGGAAATTTCCAAAGAGGCTTCATGGGCCAATGTACGCGACAAAATACTTACCGGCGAGCTTGACGGCGCTCACTGTCTTTTCGGCATGCCCTTCTCGGTATATACCGGTGTGGGAGGAAAGGCTGGCTCAGAGATGAAGATCGCCATGATGCTGAATGTAAACGGGCAAGCAATTACTTTGTCTAAGGAATTTTGCGATCAGGTAAAATTCAAGCAGATGAATAAAATTGCCGGGGCATTCGCCAACAGAGCAAAGACAAAAGAGATTACAGTGGCAGCCACTTTTCCCGGCGGGACCCACGATATGTGGATGCGTAACTGGCTGGCAATTGCCGGTGTTCCGCAGAAGTCAGTGAAACAAATTACAATACCACCGCCTCAAATGGTCGCTAATATGAAGGTTGGTAACATGGACGCTTACTGTGTAGGTGAACCTTGGGGTGGGGTGGCAGTTAAGCAAGGTATAGGTTTTACCCAGATTTCCACTCAGGATATATGGAAGGACCATCCTGAGAAGGCACTAGTGGTGAATAAAAAATTCGCAGAAGAAAGACGTGAGGATCTGAAGAAAGTGATGATGGCGTTAATGGAAGCATGCCGCCTGCTTGATAAGCCAGCGAATAGAAAACAAGCAGCACCGGTTGTTGGCAAACCAAGCTACATCAACGCGCCAGCAGATGTGATCGATAACAGGCTTGCGGGTATTTATGATTTGGGCTGCAATCAGGGTGTGGAAGTGTATAAAGACTACATGTTCTTTCACAAAAACGGCGCTGTTAATTACCCAAGAAAAGCTTATGGCATCTGGTTCATGGCGCAGTATGTGAGATTTGGATTGCTGGACGAGGCGCCGGATTATAAAGCCATTGCTGACAAGCTGATCATGCAGGATCTTTACAAAGAAGTGGCGGATGAAATGAAGATTACAATTCCTGCGGACGACATGAAGCCGTTCTCGCTTACGATGGATAAAACGATGTTTGATCCTAACGCTCCCGCGGAATATTTGAAAGCAGTAAAAAAGTAAAGTGCGTTTGGTTTAGTAGTTTAATGATCTGGCCGGGGACAGGTTTATAAGTTCTGTAGGTACTTTGAGCCGTCCCTGTCCTGATCTTAATATATGATTAAATAAAAATTTTCAACAATGAATTCAAATTCAATTACATCTAAAATTTCACATGCAGTATTTTACCGTCTGGGAAGATTCTTTTATTTTCTCTGCGGCTTCGGCATTATGCTAATGCTATGGTATTTGATTAGTCTGACAACCAAGGGCGAGATGCCCGGTCCCTTTCAAACGATGAATGTATTCTTTGATCTGGTGCTTCATCCGTTTTATGATTATGGCCCGAATGAAAAAGGTATAGGCAATCAGTTGGTAAGCTCTCTGATAAGGGTGAGTCAGGGATTTCTGATGGGATCTGTTCTTGCAATTCCTATTGGCATATTGATGGGTTCCAGCAAAATGGCCATGAACCTGCTGAACCCGATGATCCAGATATTAAAACCTGTTTCACCGCTGGCATGGTTCCCAATTGGCCTGGTGGCATTTCAATCGGCGCAGACTTCAACTGTGTTTGTCATATTCATTACTTCATTATGGCCTACACTTATAAATACAGCTTTTGGCGTTTCCACTATTCCTTCCGATCATAAAAACGTGGCGAAGGCATTTGGTTTCTCCACTTATAAATATGTAACTAAAATTCTTATTCCATATACGCTTCCTCACATCATCACCGGGCTGAGGCTTAGCATTGGTATCGCATGGATGGTAATCGTGGCAGCGGAAATGCTTTCGGGAGGAATCGGTATTGGCTTCTTTGTCTGGGACAGCTGGAATGCGCTCAGCCTGGAAAAAGTTTTCTCGGCCATACTTATTATTGGCCTTGTAGGATTCGTACTCGATAAATCTTTTAAATCATTACAAACCAGATTTACTTATGACAACTGATACAAACTTACTGACTGAAATGGAAGAGATAAAGACCCCTGTGAAGCAGCCAACCATCATTGAGATCAAAGATCTTAAGATCAGCTTTAAAACTCCGAAAGGAGAATATGTAGCGGTAAAAGATATTAACCTGAGCATCAAAAAAGGAGAGATCGTTTCTCTGATCGGCCATTCAGGCTGCGGTAAGTCTACGCTGATGAATGCTATAAGCGGCATGCAGATGCCCAGTTCCGGCGAAGTGACGATGAATGGAAAAAAAATAACCGGTGCCGGTCCGGATCGTGGTATCGTATTTCAGAACTATTCGCTGCTGCCGTGGATGAATGTTTATAAAAATATTTATGAAGCGGTTGATTCAGCATTGAAAGATAAAACCACTGCTGAGAAAAAAGAGATTGTAGAAAAAAATCTGAAGATGGTGCATCTTTATGAGCATAAAGACAAGTTGCCCAAACAGCTTTCAGGCGGAATGAAGCAGCGGGTGGCCATCGCCAGGGCATTCGCCATTAACCCAAGCGTTCTTTTGCTCGATGAGCCATTCGGCGCTCTCGACGCACTGACTAAGGGCAGCATGCACATTGAATTATTGAAATTGTGGAACCTTGATAACAGAAATAAAACCATCATTATGGTTACACACGATATTGAAGAAGCGATCTTCTTATCCGACAGAGTAGTGGTGATGAATAATGGTCCGGCTGCGACCATCAAAAGTATTGAGAACGTAAATATCGCAAGACCAAGAAATAAAAGAACCATTGTCGATATACCAGCCTACAAAGAAGTGAGAGAAAAACTATTGACTCAATTAATGGTGAAGAGTTCTATTGATGATGAGACGGTGGGGTTTGAGGAGTAGGGTGTAATTAACGCTGACAGGGTTCAAAACCCTGTCAGCGTTTTTAAAACAACTTTTATTCCAGTTCGTTTTCTTTAATAAACTCCTCGTCTCTTTCAATCTTTTCTGAAATAAGGACTGACTTTCCATTCTTCACTGCATAAATACGATGCGTTGAGATGCCACAACAGAATGAACTTTGCTCCCAGGGAAAATAATGACCATCCCTGTATTTAAAAGTGCTATTATAATAATTGCATGGCCCAGATTTATTCCATGTGCTTACAGTGCTGTCTTCCTGAGAAAATGACAGTTGTGTTCCAAGCTCTTCCAACTCATGATTTCTTTGATAAGATTTTGTAGCAGAATTATAAATAAAACAAATATAACTGCTGCAACCATTGGCACCGGTGCCGGCAATAATACGGAAGTCATTTAGACGATCAAAATTCATATCCTCTCCTCCTATGCTTATTTCCCATTGTTCCGCACCGACATCAAGAAAATCTTTGTCGTAATTTGCTTTGATAGAATCAATAAATGCTTTATTTAAAGTATCATCCCCGTTGTATTTAGTCAGATCAATCTTTTGAAAAATATTGCCATTGTTTTCTTTAATTATTAAACTATCGATCAACATTCTCGACCCACTTTCGCTTCCCCAAAATTCAATTGTTCGATTATCAACTTTATTAAACTCTTCAACCTTAAATTCGAATGGAATATTAATGGACGCATCAGGATTGCTCCAGACTCCGAAATAAATAGAATCAACAATTTTGCCTTCAAAGCATCCATTCAAAAATGTTTCATTATAATCGGTTTCTATTAAATTAAGCATTGAGCCATTCATAAATCCCTTGAGGTACATTGAAGATCCTGGATTTTTTTATCCTTGCAACTTCCGTCATCACAGTAATAACTTCCATCGAAGATAATTTCATTATTTCGTATATCAATATTCATTGTCAGTGTCCATGTTCCCACTTTGCCGTTTAGAAATAAAGTTCTGTATGAATTTTGAGCCTGCAATAACTTGGAAGCAGAAAACATATACAAGAAAAAGCAGGCAACGGCAGCCTGATGAAAATTTATAGAAGAGATCATAGCTGGTGATTTTTACTCAGAACAATTAATACCCAAGTATTTTAAGAATATTAAATTCTTCAAGGGGTAATGTCTCCGTTACCTTTTGAAGTTCTCCCTTTTTTCTATCATAATAATTCCGGCCATCCCAACATTGTATATACTTTAAATACCAATTCTTTTTTTATGATTATATATAAAATGGTAATCACATCCATCAATTGCATTGGGAGATAATCCTATAATGATCCAATTCGTTAAAAATTCAACCATGCTATAATTGGAATTTCCATATAAATCTCTTAATGAATCCAGATCTTTATTGCCTGTTGATTCGCTGGTCCAGTAGCTGAAATCCAATGTGTATAAATTCTTAAAAGTATTTATAAAAACATCCGTGCTGTCTTTACCAAAAAAAATGGTTGTTTTAACTGTATCTCCCTCTGTGGGTTTTTTCTTTTCCCAGGTAATTACTTTATCTGCAATTTTGTCACCGTTTAAATCAACTTCTTGAATATTTTTAACTTCATAGATACTATCAATTTTAAAGGATGCAGGCAGCATTTTGCTATATGCTTTTACTGCAACATTTATCTTCGTAGAATCTATACAAAAGCTTTTAGTTGAAAAAATCACGAATAGCATAATGAATATGCACTTTATGTTGAGATTCTTATTCTGGACAGTCATAAAAATAGTTATCATGTAAGTTATTAAATTTTGAAGTTCTACCGGATAGCCCCTCTGAAGCGCTATTCACTTTTTTTGAAATCTTATTCACGTCCAGCGTATGCAGTTCATTAATATTATTCTTAAATTTATTATATAGCCACCCGAATGCGGAATAAACCATATCTTCTGTACGTTCAATATCTGCCGGATTTGTCTTCCAATCAAAAGGCACGGTTGGTGTAAATATTTCATTGCATGTATTTTGGGATTCAAGGTAGTTCCCTTTTCCAGTTACTTGTATGATACCTCTTCCCCTGTAAGTAAAACCATCATCACTAGTGGCGTCATTGGTGTTACCATTCATACCCCTATACGCATCGTTTAAAAGTCTCGTTCCATTTGCCAATTTTTCATCATCTGTAAATGTCTTGAATTTATATTTCCCGGTATTGGTACTATTCTTTTTGTATGTATTCGTTTTGTTGGCATATTTATCTCCAACTGGATAATGATAGGGGACTTTTATTACCTGAGTGGCTGAACCTTTCCATTTCACAGTTTGATAATTAGCATCCAGTTCTGGTTGATCCATATCGTAAGCGCCATCATCTTCGGTTTGCTCATAAACATGATTACTGACATAATTAAGATAGGTTTTATTATCCCAGAATGATTGTTGAAACCAGTTTTGTGTTCCGGTATTGTTTTTAAAAACGGCCAGCATGTGTAATAAATAATAGTTATAACCCTCCTTTGTTGCTGCAAAATTAATGGATTCATGCTGGCATTGAGCAAGAAACTGAGCATGCATAAGACAGGTGTTTATTTTCATTTTTTTAAATCCGTTATTAAATAAATCGACAATTATTGAAGATTTTTTATTAATTATTGCAGAAGTAGGAAACATTGCACTTAACTTTTCACTGGTATATTTAAGATCCCTCCCACACTTCACACAAGAATACTCCGACTTAGTTTTTCTAAAATAAAATATTTTCTTTTGTGATTTTTTGTTGATTGTAGCAACGAGAGTATATTTTCCTTCAGGGAGATCGTCTACTTTTAAAGTCACCCAATTTTCAAAGTCTTTCATGACATAAGAATATGTCTTTACTGATTTAGGAGTAGTGATATTAATCGTCAGCCCCAAATTTATCTGTTTCACATTCACCGTATCCTTATTATCCATTTTAACTTTCAGCAAGCAATCTTTGGTCCAATAGTATATCTTTTCGTTTTTAACGATGCTGTCGCAGATCATGACTGATAAATAATCCGGTTCCTCGAGAGCTTCTTCTACATTGGCGGAAGCTAATTTATCAAGAATATCTTCGGCAGTTGAATCTATGCCCGTGTTTGTAGAGGCGGCATCAGAAAAAATATCCTGTATGCCTGCTTTTTGTAATTCCTTATTGGCGCTTGCTTCCAGGGTAAGATCGGAATAGTCTTTGTAGCCATTGGCAAGTTTGTTTCTTAAAAGATCTACCAGGGCGGAGTCATACACCAGTTGGAGCTTAACAGTAAAATTGCTGCTGCTATCTGCCGATGTTTTTTTAAATTTATACCTCATCTTCACATGGGCTTTTTTGATCATATCATAACGGGCTTCGGCAAGTCTTTGGAATATATTATTCAGAAAGGCATCTTCTACATAAGAGAGAATATAAACTTCAATGTGAGTCTTGCTGGTGAATTCCTGAACCTTGTTTCTCAGGCCAGGACTGCGGTGTGAGAGATTATATATTTTAAATCCCTGGGCCAGCTTTCTGAACATTTCATTCATTTTTTCTTTCCATGCCTTCATGTCTGTATCCAGGAGTGATTCACAGCTTTTGTTATATATTTCCAGTTCTTTACGCAAGAGAGCTGCCTGCTCTTCGCTGAGGTCACGGGCATCAAGGCTTTGAAGGATCATTTCTGTTGTCCGGCATTCCGAGCTTTCGGGTGAACAATCATTAGGGTATGCCAATAGCAATAAAGTCCCCAGGAGACTTATAAAAAGTTTCTTTTCCATAGCTGAGTGGCAAAGTAAATAATTTTTTTATTGGGATAAAATTTTGTTTTTAATTCAGATCATTTTTCATCTGATTTTTATAAAATTTCTTGACTTGTTATAATTTAGTAAATGCCGCAATCACGTATAATTAGAAATAACTTGACCGTTGAATAGTTGCTACAACTTCCCAATTAGTCATCCGATGACTAATAATATATCTCATTAATTCTAATTTCAGGTGAGTCATCGGATGACTTTGGATTCATCGTGCAATTCTATAAATCCTCAAATCTCCCTAATCCTAATCCAGGCATTCTTTCTTATTTCATTCTCCCAACTGGATTATTCCCACCCCAAATTTTACTTATTCAATATTTTAAGTGACCTAAGTAACATTAAGTAATATTACTTAGTTATTTAAAAGAAATTACGTAAATTTACAGAAGGTCCAAACATCTTTATTCATTATGAGCATTTTACAGAAAGCAGAAAAAATTAACCTTTTTAGTTTCAGCAGTCCGCAAATGAGGGCTTTTCACATTACCTGGTTCACCTTCTTTATATGCTTTTTCGGTTGGTTCGGAATAGCTCCGCTGATGGCAATTATCAGAGAAGAGCTTCACCTGACTAAGTCACAGATAGGAAATATCATGATAGCGTCTGTAGCCATCACCATCCTTGGCCGCTTGCTTACAGGCTGGCTATGCGACAAGATTGGGCCGAGAATAACCTATACAGGATTACTTCTGATAGGCTCTTTGCCCGTCATGTTTATCGGATTAAGCAATAGCTATGAATCATTCCTGATCTTCCGTTTATGTATAGGAGTTATAGGCGCATCATTTGTGATCACTCAGTTTCATACTTCTGTCATGTTCGCTCCCAATATTGTAGGTACTGCCAATGCCACCGTCGCAGGCTGGGGAAATCTTGGCGGCGGCGTAACCCTGATGGTGATGCCCCTGATTT
>DATMOV010000343.1:0-3250 GCA_035568055.1 Cytophagaceae bacterium | reverse complement strand
TCATAGGAGACAATCCGGCTATATTGCCCTGTAGAACCTCCGGCTATATCGGGAAGCTCAAATTGCCAGCGGGGGTAATCGATCACATCAAGTATATTGATTTGCCATGTTCTTCCATGGTCCATACTGAACTCGGCTATTCCCATTGCGTTGGTTTTTTTTGTGATCCTTTCCCGGGTAATAGTTTCTTCCAGCATTACATCTATTCCAGCCATTGGTTTTTGCTGGGTATTATTTACTGTGAGGGTAAAAGATACTACTCCTGGTTTTAATGAGTTTTGCGCGATGGATGGGTTTAAATGAAGAAGGAAAAAAAATGCGAATAAGGCGGCTAATATTCCTGGGAACATATAGTAAAGCTTTTAATGATCTTTTAATTTACAATAGATCGGCCTATTTTTCAATTTTCTGTGAAACCCGGGAATTTTATTTACTGCAACTTGGTTGAAAAATGCAGACCCTCATATTTTCATGATGAAAAGTATAAAATACAGCCTGGAACTTTTGATGCAGATAAATGCAGAGATGAATGAGAAGGTCAATGAATACATTGATGGGTGCATTTCAAATAATGTTGATATTAATCTGGAGCGGCTTAATAGTATTATAAAATATTTCCGCAAGCTGAAAACAGATATCGCGAATGAGTTTCTAAGCGTTAATTGAATTAATTAGATAATTAGGGAAAAGAATTAGATAATTGAGAAGACCTGAACTTAATTACCCTTTAGGTCAATAATGCTTTGCTGGTTTAATCAACTAATTGTCTAATTTATTATCTATCCCACGTATTTATCCTCTATAATAAAGTCAATATCATCCGTAGGAATCTCGCTTTCAAATGAATTCCGGATTATTTTAAGCGCAGTAACAGTTTCATTATAGATATCTCCAATAGCTTTAATACCCCACAACTGGCCGGTTAACCTGCCTCTCAGTTGTTTTCCATATTTCTTGAATGAAGGAGAATTTGTTCTCAGGCTGAGCATGATATTCTTATTCATAAGTTCAGAAATTATGTTATCCAGGTCCATAGCTCTATTGTATTTATATTTTAAGTAACCTCTATTTAAATAACTAGGCAAGAAATTTTTTGTTTGTCCTAGCATCTTAAAACCATAATGTTAAACAAATAAATAACCTTGTAGTTGTTCCTTTTATAATATACATAAAAACGACAAGCTATGATTAACATTTATCTTATCTCAGATCAGGAAGTTCTTAAAGAGAGTATTAAATCCTGGCTCAGGACAGAAAGCGAAATAAGGCTTACAGGAGCTGTCAATAAAAATTTGCAATCAATAAGAAATCTTAAAGAAATGGAGACCGATATCATTGCGGTGGACATTGAAAAGGATGATGGAATCGGACAGGATGTAATCAGGAATATTAAAGAAAAGAATGACGTAAATAAAATATTGGTCTTATATCCGGCCGGCATGGAGAATAATCTTATTGAAATATATCAAGGCGGCACTAAAGGGTTTTTAATGAAAGATACAGGCAAAGATGATTTCATCCTCGCCCTGAAGAAGTTATATAGGGATAAGAAATTTATATGTGCCGAACTTGCTATGCAGATGCTACAAGCTATTAAAGAGAAAAATACCCTACCAGTACAGGCCTTGCCGAATGCATCTGTAGATATTTCCAAACGGGAAATGGAAGTTCTAAAGCTTATCAGCGATGGTTTTACAAACCATGAAATTGCGGATAAATTATTTACCAGTCGCCGTACCGTTGAAACGCATAGAAAAAATCTTATTCAAAAGACTGAAACAAAAAATACAGCTCATCTCATTAAGTATGCGGTATATAATGGGATTATAAAGTAGAATTGATAGCTTAGTGTGTGGAAAGAAGATATTCTTAGCCATCACAACCATAGGCTATTTCTTTTGCCGTCTGGTCCCTGGGTTATGGAACAATCATGGGATGATCTGCTTTTTACGCATTGGCCCGTTAATCCGGAACTTATTGCTTCCCAGACACCCAAAGAGTTTACACTTGATACTTGGGGTGGGGCAGGCTTTTATTGGTGTGGTACCTTTTAAGATGACAGGTGTAAAATTCAGGATGATTCCACCTATACCTAAAATGAGAAAATACTATTACTGTATTTGCAAATCGCTATCTAAACTGTTTTAGCCATCTGACAGCTTTTTCTTCATCTGTAAAAAATCTGGAAGGATGGTCTTGTTTAAAAGTTTTCAATGCCCAGTTAATACTGATGCGCAGAACCAGGGAGTTGATAATAATTCCCGTAGCTTTAATATATAAAATAGCTTCTTTTGATAAGCCATATTCTTTTGACTCCCTTGTCCAGTATTTGACTCCTCTTGTATCAATAAGCACAGGCCTGTCAATGCCTCCTGATATTTTAATTCTCGCTGCAACGCCTTTTTTAATAAGCTCCAGATCCATAATGCAACCATGCTTTTTAAAACTTGAAAACACAATCCCATCTTTGAGATAGCATTTGAAGTCTTCATCTTCGATCATATCAGGGTAATCCATAGAAAGAAAAGTTAATAAATCAGAGAAATAATTACTCTTTTGGTTCAATCTTTTTCACATGCTTTCATAAGAAAGTATAATGGATAAAATATCGCAGTCATTAAATAAATGATAATTTCCTGCCATTCTCTTTATGGAATTTTTTTTCTGCGGCATCTTAATCATAACATAAACTTAAAACTTATTTCGATATGAAAAGATCAAGAATCCTGATCATTATTACATGTATAGTGATCTTCTCCGTAACCACAGCATTTCTGATAAAAGATGAAAAGCATATTTCACGCAAGTCGCAACGTGGCGCTATTAGCAAAGGTTGCGTATTTCTGACGCTTTTCAGGCAGGAAGCAGATTCCGCTTTTGTTTATTCTACACCTGTGGAAATAATTTCCAGCATGGATAAGGGCCTCGTCTGGCTTGTCAATGCCCAGCAAGCCAATGGCGGTTGGGGTGCCGGCAGCCATAGTAGCCAGCATATCATGGATCCTCATTCTGTGAAGGCCGATCCGGCAACGACGGCTATGGTTGGAATGGCCATTATGCGCAGTGGTTCCACGCTTGCCTCTGGTAAATATTCAACGCTGCTTAAAAAATCTTTGATGTATATGATACAAGCGGTAGAGAAATCCCCGGTGAATAGTTCTAATATTACTTCGGAGACCAATACACAGATACAGATCAAGCTGGGTGCGAATATAGATGTTATACTCGGTGCGCAATTTTTTTCAAATAT
>DATMOV010000342.1:0-2883 GCA_035568055.1 Cytophagaceae bacterium | reverse complement strand
TTGCTTCTCTGGCCGGTTTGAATGTATCATTAACAGATGACCTGCCTCTGCCATTCGGTGTAAAAAAAGCATTAAGGTTTGAAAACCAGGCACAGTTCAATGCACAGAAGTACCTCAATGGATTAGCCAGATCTCTCAGGGAGAAAGGATGCCAAATATTTGAAAACAGTCTTGTAAATCATGTGGAAGAAAAGGATGACTATTTCTGGGTACGTACCGCTTCCGCTACAGTCAAGGCAAAGAGCCTGGTAATGGCTACGCATATTCCTGTTTTCTTTAATGTGCTTCAGGCTGTGGTTGCTCCATATAGAAGTTATGTGATGGCTGCAAAGCTAAGAAGCGGAAATTATCCGGAAGGTTTATTCTGGGATACTGCCAAGCCGTATCATTATATAAGGACTTACCAAGGCGATGAGGTCAAATATTTAGTAGTAGGTGGCGAAGACCATAAAACAGGACATGGAGAAAACAGCGAGGAGAATTTTCAAAGACTTGAAAAATATATCCGGGAAAGATTTGATGTGGAGGAAATCTCATACCGGTGGTCGGGACAATATTATGAACCCGCAGATGGACTGCCATACGTAGGCAGAAGCCCATTCTCAAAAAAGGCGTATGTGGCTACAGGTTTTTCAGGCGATGGGCTTGTTTACGGTACCATTGCAGGCCTGATCATTGCAGACCTGATCACGGGCAAAGAAAATAAATGGCTGGAGGCTTATGATTCTACAAGATTTACCCCGGCAGTTTCTGTGTACGATTTTATTAAAGAAAATTCAGATGTTGTAAAGCACTATTTAGGTGACAGGATCAGGGCAGATGCTCAGGAATTTTCTGATGTAAAGGACGGAGAAGGAAAGATTGTAACATTAGGCGGGCAAAAAATCGCAGCAGCACGCGATGAAAATGGCGAACTTCATGCATGCTCCCCCGCTTGCACCCACATGGGCTGCTTTGTGAAATGGAATAATTCCGAAAAAACCTGGGACTGCCCCTGCCACGGTTCCAGATTTAACAATAATGGAGAAGTTATTTATGGCCCCGCAGTAACAAGTTTGAAAAAGATAGAGGTGGAATACGATGCGGAGAAGAAGAAAGAAAAAATCAAAAAGAGGAAATAGTCTGAACCAGGATTAAACGGAATTAAAATGATTAACATGATTTACCTCAATACCCGTTGCAAAGAAAAAACTCCAACAAATTTGTTGGAGCTTTTCAGCGATTAAACCCCACAGACCTCTTTTCCTTCTTTGGAGAAAGTTTCAAAGTGACATATTGAAAATTACCCTCAATAGTAATAGCAGGATTGCGATCCAGCAAGTCATACTCTTTTGAAAGCTCTTCAATCAGATCTGAAACATCTATAGTCGCCACCGACTCTGCGTTAAATTTTAATTCGAATTTTTTTGTGTAGAGGATAATCTTTTCCATAGTTGAATAAATTTAAGTACAAATTTAATTCAAATATTTAAATGAAAGCCTCGTATGCTGACTATATCCGCAAAGAACTTTACAGATGCAACGATTTTTATTCCTAAATTTACGGTATAAATGAAATTTGAAAGCTACGATATCGCTCCGGCAATAAAAAAAAGCCTGGCCGAGGCTGGGTTTCTGAAACCCACCGACATTCAGTATAAGTCTATTCCTCCTATTTTAGGCGGAGAAGACGTCATGGCTATCGCGCAAACCGGAACAGGGAAAACTGCCGCCTTTGCTATCCCTATTATCGACCTCATCATTCAAATGAAAAAGGTGGAAGATGAGGAAGCCGTTAAATGCCTGGTGCTGGTGCCAACCCGTGAGCTTGCCATGCAGATAGCGGAAGTATTTCAAAAGCTTGGCAAGTATACCAAAGTAAAAACGATCTGCATTACAGGCGGCAAAGAACAAGCACCACAAATCGCGGAGCTGGAAAAAGGAGTGGATATTATCGTCGCAACTCCCGGCCGCATGTTCGACCTGATCTATCAAAAGCATCTTAAAATTACCAAGGTGGAGATTCTTGTTCTGGATGAAGCCGACCACATGCTCGACTTGGGGTTCATTAATGACATTCGTGATGTAAAGAAATTTCTCCACAGAAAACATCAGACTTTATTCTTCTCCGCTACCATCAATGAAGAGATCAAAGATCTGGCTTATTCTCTGGTTCGCAATCCTATTCGTATTCAGATTTCTCCTAAGGACCGGGTCTCAAAGAATATAGATCATTCGGTGGCTCTCATCGTAATGGATGACAAACGGTTTTTCCTGGAACGTTTGGTAAAAGAAAATCCTCTCAGCAAGATTCTTGTTTTCGTGCGAACTCAGGTACGGGCGGAAAGAGTCTTCAAAGCCATGGAAAGAGTGGGCATCAAAACCCTTACCATGCATGGAGGTAAAGAGCAGGAAGATAGATTGTCTGTGCTGAAAGATTTTAAATCAGGTGAGGTGAAAGTGCTTATCGCTACAGACATCAGTGCGCGTGGAATTGACATTCCCAATGTTGAATATGTCATCAACTACGACCTGCCTGACGAAGTTGAAAATTATGTACACCGTGTAGGCCGCACAGGCAGAGGGGTTAACAAAGGAATTGCGTTTTCATTTTGCAGCCCCGAAGAAAAGGAAATTCTCGCAGAGATAGAAGCCTTCCTTGAAAAGCCGGTGAAGGTAATCGATATTGATAAGAATGATTATGCAGATACCTTGGACTTCACCGAAGATATTAACAATGACTGGAAGTCCCTGATCAAAGAGGCGGAAGAGGATAAGAAAAAGAAAAAGGGGAAGAAGAAGTAAAGGAGTTAAAAGCTTAAAGATTACTCCTCCTCATAAAACAATTGCAGCGCACCGATATAGGCATAGTCCCATCCTTCAACTATATTTTTGTAATCCTCT
>DATMOV010000341.1:0-10499 GCA_035568055.1 Cytophagaceae bacterium | reverse complement strand
AGTCAAAAAGTATAAAATATGAAATAAAGGCATTTTTTGAACAAAAAAGCATACTATTTTAGAACAAAGAAGTTGCGCTTGAGTATTAGCAAAATTTTAATTTCATTTAAAAAAAGCCTTTTTATATTATATCTTAACTTTTTATTACGCAATAATATTATTAATAATAACAATAATCATATTATATTCAACAATTAAGAGAACAATCAAAGAGATAAACATAATTTGCAATGAATTATAATGACATAGAAACCATATCGTATATAAAATAAGGAATCAGGATGAAGGGAAAGGCTTATTTATTAAAAGAAAATCAGCTTAGTATTTAGGTACATTGGGAGCAAATGGAATAACATATTCAAAAAACTGTCCCATATTCAAAAAAAATTGAGACGTTTCTTCAATGAATAAAAAGAGAGGGTCTTTTACTCTAATTTCTGTTCCTATAACGTACTCCCTAATCTTCTGATATGAGTCATGTGTGACCGAAATGCCTTGAAAAAAGATGAATATTCTATATACTTAATATTGAATTCTTCACAGGTTTCTTTTACTAACTGGTTGATTTTAGGATAATGCACATGGCTGATCTTAGGGAATAAGTGATGTTCGACCTGAAAATTTAAGCCGCCCACCAACCATGAAACAATTTTGCTTTTTGTAGAAAAATTGGCTGTTGTAATGATCTGATGAATAGCCCACTCCTGCTCCATCGTATTTGAATCTGCATCTGGCAATGGAAATTGTGTGCCCTCGACCACATGAGCGAGTTGGAAGACTATGCTGATAGAAAGTCCGCAAATAAAGACTACTATCCAAAATCCTATAATTGTATTGACCAAACCGGCGAATATGATAGGAACCACTATATACATACCAATATAGAATATTTTAGTCAGCCAGAAAATTATGTGTTCTTTAAAAACTAATTTCTGAGATGCAACAGCTTTACTCGAATTGGCTGCAAAATATTTAACAAAATCATCATAAAAAATCCAGGTAACATAAGACATACCATAAAGGATTACCCAGTAAATATGTTGAAAGCGATGATACCAATGTCTTTCCTGCTGCTTATGCAGTCGCATAAATGGCTCAATATCAATATCCGAATCCATCCCGGCAATATTAGTATAAGTGTGATGATTGACGTTGTGTTTTATTTTCCAGAAGTGAATGCTGCCTCCAAGAATATTCAGGAAATGTCCCGATATCTCATTCACCCACTTATGTTTTGAATAACTCATGTGTCCTCCTTCGTGCATGATATTAAATCCTATTACACCCATATTCACACCCAGAATGCAACATAGTATAATGGATACGAATGCTCCAGGCGTAAAAAATACCAGTGTAAAGTACAGGCAAATTGCGGAAGAAAGCTGAATTAAACTTTTTAAATACAATTCTTTATTCCCTGACGTATGAATATTGTTCTTGGAGAAATAATGATTCACTTTTTCTTTAAGTACCGCAAAAAAAGTGCTTTGCTTATTATTGAAAGATACTTTAGCCATTTTGAGAAAGAGGTTAAAATAAAGAATTGTTATAATTGATTTGACAAGTATTTAATAAAATATTCGTCCAGGAAATCACCATTTTAAAAATTCCGCTGAACTAAAATATTTTTGTTTTTAAAATTAAAAACCACCCTTTTCGGGGTGGTTTTTGTATTAGAATTTCAAATAATATCTTAATAAACTTAATTAATTTACTACTTCTACATTCACCGCGTTCATACCTTTTTTGCCTTTTTCTACATCATATGTAACCTGATCATTTTCACGAATTTCATGAATAAGACCTGAAGAATGGACAAAAATATCTTCACTTGAATCTGATGGTTTAATAAACCCAAATCCCTTTGCGTTATTAAAAAACTTTACTGTTCCTTGCATTGTATATATTTATTTATTGTTAAAAAACTTACTAAAAGAATTCTTACTCTGGCTTCTATAATAATTATTCTGCGCATTTGGTTCCTTTTAAAAAGGAACATCGGATAAATGTTTTTTGAATGATTATAAAATTAAGAAGGGAAACAACAAAATTTAGAGAATATGAGTAGAATTATTGTTGTAAGCACTATTGCCTACACTGCAAAGTAGCTAATAATACATTATAAACCTAACTAACCAGTGAATTACCCTTTAATGTTTTTCGCGAGCCATTAAAGACGAACCGGGAAATAGATCTGTAACCGGTAATAAAAATTTATTAGTCAATACTTTGAAAGTTTTTCCGCAAATTCCATCATAAATGAAACAAACTACAAAAAAAGGCATCATCTCTCCCTTCTCGGAAAAGATAATGCCTTTTTTTTGTAAAGCCTGTTAAAAATTACAAGTCTGAAAATTTATGTTTAACAAATCCTTCAATGGCAGCATATTGCGCCAGTCCGAGCTTATTATATAGTTCTGCTGTACCTCTGTTTCTTTCTTCAGCCCTCTGCCAGAATTCTCTTGAATCAGATCCCTGGAAAACCACCCCGTCTTTCTGAGACTGGTGTTTGAATATTCCATTACGTTTCTGAATAACCTGATCAGGACTGAGGGGGACTGCCATTTCAATTTCATGGATATCAAACTCCGCCCAGGCTCCGCTGTATAACCAGAACCAGCAATCTTTCGTCCATTCTTTAGTTTTCAGTTTAGACATGGCCGCAAGCACTGCGTCAAGACAAACTTTATGAGTGCCATGAGGATCTGCCAGATCGCCGGCAGCGAAAACCTGATGCGGCTGTATTTGCTCCAGCAGGTCTATCGTTAATTTGATATCTTCATCACCCAATGGCTTTTTCTGAGTAAGCCCTGTTTCGTAAAAAGGTAGATTCATGAAGTGCATATTTGCTTCGGGAATTCCTACAAATCTGCAGGTGGCTTTGGCCTCTGTCTGCCTGATGAATCCTTTTATCTTCCTTATCTCATCTGTATCCTTTTCACTTTGCTTTTTATTCCTTATAAAGCCTACCGCTTCTTTAAAAAGTCTGCTGCTTTTATTGTCATCTATTCCGAATTCCTCATTAAACTCTTTTACAAACTCGGCGAACCTTAAGGCATCATCATCAGATACAGCAATGTTCCCCGAAGTCTGGTAAGCTACGTGTACATCATGGCCTTGTTCCTGTAATCTGATAAAAGTACCACCCATTGAAATAATATCATCATCGGGGTGCGGACTGAAGATCAGCACCTTTTTTCTTGATGGCAACGCTCTTTCAGGCCTTTGTGAATCATCAGCTCCTGGTTTTCCACCCGGCCATCCTGTGATGGTATGCTGAAGCTGATTAAATACATCCAGGTTAATATCATAAGCAGAACCGTGGGCAGCCAGGAGGTCGCTCATACCGTTATCATTATAATCCCTGTCGGTAAGCATCAAAATAGGTTTATTCAACTGGAGAGCGAGAGAAGTGACAGCCTTTTTAATAAGCTTGTTATCCCATTTACAGGTACCAACCAGCCAGGGAGTTTTCATCCTTGTTAATTGAGCAGAGGCAGCCTGATCTACAAAAAAGGTAGTGTTTTGATGATTCTGAAGAAAAGATGCCGGAACATGTTCAGTGATAGGCCCTTCGACCGCTTTCTGAACAACACCCGATTTTCCATCACCCCAGGCCATAATTATTATTCTTCTTGCATGAAGGATTGTACGAACTCCCATGGTTATCGCTTTCTTAGGCACATTTCCTAATCCGAAGAAATCTCCTGCAGCGGCTATTCTGGTAGAATGATCTAGCGTAATAAGCCTGGTTTTAGTATTTATTAATGAGCCTGACTCATTAAAACCTATATGTCCGGTGCTTCCTATTCCCAATAATTGCAGATCTATTCCGCCGGCGTCTTCAATCTTTCTTTCATAGTCTTTACAGTAGGCGGAAAGCATATCGTTTGGCACTGTACCATCAGGTATATGATAATTTGAAGGATCAATATCAACGTGGTCGAAAAGATGCTCTTTCATAAACCTGACATAGCTTTGCAACGCATCGGGCTTCATCGGATAATATTCGTCAAGATTAAACGCGATCACATTTCTGAAGCTCACTCCTTCTTCTTTGTGAAGCCTTACTAATTCTTTATAAACCAATTTAGGCGTTGAGCCTGTTGCCAAACCTAAAACACAATATTCTCCTTCTTTTTGTTTTTTTTGGATGAGCTGGGCGATTTCTTTAGCTACTATCTTTGAAGCCAGGTTAGGGTGCGGCAATACTTCAGTCGAGATTCTTTCAAACTTTTTTGAAGCTTCCGCCTCATACATTTCATAAGCAGGCAATATTTCCTGTCCGGTGGTCTTAGTGCTAATAGTTCTCAAAGATTTATTTTCCATATATGAGTTTATTGGTATGTGAGTTTATGCATTTACAATCTTTATCATAACATATAGCTTTTAGCTGTATATTCCCGCAGATACCTGATTCATTGGCAATATAAGCTGATTTTCTCCTTTCTTCAATCTGAATTAGACTTCATGACACCATATAATACCTCTTCATTTACGGATTTTTCGCTAAATAAGTTCATTTAAAACAAAGCCATATCATAAAGAGAATTTAAAAATATTGCTATAGTTTTATTCTGCTTGAGATTGATAGCGCTTCCCTTTGAATATGAGATGGGTAATAACAAATTAGATGCAGGATCAAACATGTCCTCATCAGCATAAAGATCTTCAAATATTGCCGAAGAGTTGTCCTCAGTCAACGCTAATGTATGGTCGTAAATAACAAATCGGTCAAAAGTAAAGATTTTTCACTTGACGAATCCAGAATAAGAAAGGAAAAACTGAGTGATGTGATAAAGTAAGGATATCCCGGCTAAAATCTTTTCAAAGCGAGCCCGGAGATAGTTTTCCCTATCGCCAGCGAAGAGGTTGCTGCAGGTGATGGCGCATTACAAACATTGATGGTGTTCTGATCCTCAACAATCATAAAATCATCTATCAATCCACCGATACGGTCACAGGCTTGGGCACGCACCCCTGCCCCTCCCGGAACAAGATCTTTTTCCCGGATCTCTGGTATTAACCTTTGCAGGGCTTTGGTGAAAGCCGTTTTTGAGAAGGAACGATAATATTCACCTAAGCCTGTTCTCCAGTATTTCATAGCAACCTTTCTGAAGCCGGGCCAACTTATTGATTCGGCAAAGTCGCGGATACTAAAATCAGTTTTTTTATAGCCTTCTCTTTTAAAAGCAAAAACCGCGTTGGGGCCTGCTTCAATACCGCCATGCACCATCCTCGTAAAATGCACACCAAGAAATGGAAAATTCGGATCAGGTACCGGATAGATTAGATTTTTTACCAGGTATTGTTTCTCTTTAGCGATTTCATAGTATTCGCCTCTGAAAGGGACAATCTTAACATCTATCTTCTTTCCATTGATCGCCGCGATGCGGTCAGAGAATAAACCGCCGCAGTTGACTATCAGTTTAGCTGAATAAGAATTGTTCTTAGTTTGAACTTCCGAAACTCCGCCATTGGAATTAATACCTGTCACTTCTTCTCCCAATACTATTTCACCTCCCAAACTCCTGAAAAGCTCCCCATATTTCAAAGAAACTTCGGTATAATCAATGATGCCTGTTTGGGGAACAAAAATTCCTGCGATGCCTGCGCAGTGCGGCTCATAATCAAAGATCTCGTCCCGGTTTATTTTCTTTAAGCCTGTAAGTCCGTTTTCAATTCCTCTGTTATAAATATTTTCCAGGGCGGGCAATTCCTTTTTATCAGTCGCAACGATCACTTTTCCGCAGAGGTCGTATTTGATATCATTTTTACTACAAAATTCGATTAACTGACGATAACCGTTGATACAGTTAATGGCTTTCAGGCTACCGGGCTTATAATAAATACCGGAATGTATTACACCGCTGTTATTCCCAGTCTGGTGTTTTGCTAGCTTATTTTCTTTTTCAATAAGGACAATCTTCAGGCTGGCTTTAGACTCTTTTAATTTCAATGCTGTGGCAAGTCCGACAATCCCTCCTCCTATTATCACTATGTCATATTTCATAATTCAATTTTATAAAAAAAATTCAGCGTCTGAAAGAATTATTCTTTAAATGATCAAGTGTTTTTTCTTTTATGCTTTGCAGTTAACCCTTTTTGATTTTTCAGAACCACTGCAACATAAATACCTTCCTTCTTATTTTTCAAATCCTCCTCTGATACATTTTTTTCATTAGCAAGGGCAAATGGCAATTGCTGACTATCTGTCTGCTCCTGGGCAAAAGCTACTTTTGATAATGAAATCAAGAAAAATAATATCGCTAAAAATATTTTATGTGTCATCTTTGTAAAAATGTGAGTGCTCTAAATAGAGTTATTACAGTTAATAAATTCAAAGGAAGAATTTTCAGTCTTCTTCCTTTGAATTATAAAAATAAAATACATGCCTAATACATACCTTTCTCTTCTTTTATAACTGTCTTCAAAAACTTACCGTTTTCATCAAAGATCAGGTCCTTTGATTTTCCTCCTTTTTCAACTTCCGCTTCGTAGGTTACTTTCCCTTCACTTTCTATTTTTGCGGTTTCCTCTATTTTATATCCAGGATAATCTTTTGCTAAAGATTCTAACATAGCTTTTGGAAGCATGCTTTTAGAGATTTCGGATTCCGTTTCCATTAGATTCCCGGCAGGATTAAATACTGCCGACATGGAGGTTTCTTTCATCTTAAATTCAGCCTCATAATTAGCCTTTTCTTTTTCCCACTTTACTTCTTTGGCAGTTGGGTATTTGGTTCTGAAAGCTTTTACTACTGCTTCCGGAACTGCTTTTTCCTGTATTTTCTGCGCACGTGCATTAAATCCGATGCAGATGGCAATGGCAAATGTTACTAGAGTTTTCATAAGCTTAACTGTTTATTTTGTTTATATTTATTTAAGTAAAACACACTCTCAATTGTTTTTAAGAATGATTTTATCAAAGATTAGGATGGATTTTGTAATATTTTTGTAGAAATCAAAAAGAGAAGGAAATTTTATGAATTTTCCTTTCCGCCGAATAAATAACCTGGAATTCATACAAATTGCAGATAGACTTTACAATAGCCAACCCAAGTCCATAAGAATTAATATTGGTGAATCTTTTATTGAACCTTTCAAACATTAATTCAGGTTTATCAATAGTTTCTTTTCCGCTGTTTTCAATGGTGAAATTATTTTGCTGAATCTTATCGTTTAAAAAAACTTTCTAAAATAAGTCTGAAATAAATACATGCTTAATCCCGCCAATGCGCTCACACCGATCCAGGGAATCATTCCAATTTTAAAACGATACATAGCAACAAAGGAAGTCAAAGACCAGATCAAGGCAAAATAATTAATGTTTTGGAAATCCAGGCCTTTAGGGAAGATCACTGCATCGGCGAAGTAAACAGCCAGGTTTAAAATAACTCCCACTATGGCTGCCGTTACAAGGCTCAACGTTATTTTTATCTTTTTGTTATGCTGTAATTTTTCAATTAAAGGTGCGCCGACAAAAATGAAAACAAAAGAAGGAAGGAAAGTATAAAAGGTAGTAGTGAGCAATCCCAATGCGCCGGATAAAATGGAATGACCGTAATGATTATATCCTGCCATAAATCCGACAAAAGCAAGCACCATAATGAGTGGCCCCGGAGTTGTTTCCCCAAGGGCAAGGCCATCGATCATTTGCAGAGATGAAAGCCAGTGGAATTCTTCAACCGTAACCTGTGCAACATAAGGAAGCACAGCATAAGCTCCTCCAACTGTGATAAGCGCGGCCTGGGTAAAGAACAGGGATAACTTCTTCCAAAAGCTAAAATCCTTTGTAAAAAAGTAAAACAAAAAGAATGGTGTAACCCATAAAGCAAGGCTTACAAAAAATTGCTTTACAAGTGAAGGGATGCTTACTGTTTTATTTGGCGTCTTGCTGTTCAGATAATAATCATCTTCATCTAAATATTTTGCTTTACTTTCACTGTCCTTTTTAAAATAATCGAAAAAAAAATTTACCAGAACCATTCCGATAATAATTGCACTGAACACAATCACAGGGAAAGGAATTTTTAAAAAGAATATGGCTACGAAACTTATGGCTGCAATAGCATAATGAAAAGTACCTGTAAGTGACTTCTGCCCGATTTTTATAAGTACTTGCAAGACTATCGCGATTACCGCTGGCTTCAGCCCGTCAAAGAGCGCATATATCCAGGGAATACTTCCGAAGGTGACATAGATGGTACTTAAGCCAAGCAGAATAAAAACGGAAGGCAGTACGAAAAGAATTCCGGCTACAAGCCCTCCAAATATTCCATGCAGAAGCCAGCCTATATAAATTGCTAATTGCTGTGCTTCAGGCCCGGGTAATATCATGCAATAATTTAAAGCGTTTAAGAATTTGGAATCCGAGATCCATTTTTTCTTTTCCACTAAAAATTCATACATCATGGCTATCTGCCCGGTAGGTCCACCAAAACTTATAAATCCGAGCTTTATCCAGAAGAGAAGAGCCTCCCTGAAAGTCGGCCTTTCCAGTTTTTGATCTGACATCAATACGAAATTAATACCTGGTTTGCCTAAGTTAGCGAAATGCCTGTGATTCCTTTTATGTTTTTTTATTATTCTTATTTAAACGTTACCTTAGAAATAAACAGTTTTATTGTTTTGAAGTTGTGCAACAAGACTAACCTGCTAATTATGAAAAAAATATTTTTAATTTCTTTATTGATTTATACACTCACTGCTTGTGAGAAAAAAATTGACGTTGTTTCTGTTCCGGAATCTGTCAAGGCTTCTTTTAAAGCCAGGTATCCCGAAGCCAATGATGTTAAATGGGAACTGGAAGGAAAAAAATATGAAGCGGAATTTAGAATGAACGATAGGAAAACGGAAGCGGAATTCAATGAAGACGGTAGTTTTATAAAAGAAGAAAAATAATTCAAACCTGCATGAATATTTATTGAAATAAACTAAATTTCCATGCAGGTTCCGCTTATCATTTTTCAGATTTGCTTTCAACCTCTTTATTTTTGCCATCATGCCCCAATCCCATGCTGAGTGCTGTAATTCCTGCAAGACCGCCCAGTTGCATGGACTCGACTGCTGTGCTTGGCACAATTACAATCGTGGCATTATCCTTCAAGCCCTCATAAAGCATATTCATCGCCCTTAAATGTAAAGCCACAGGATTGTCGATATAGGTCTTGGCCGCTTCGCCAAACTTCTCCGCCACCTGTCGTTCCGAATCTCCAAGAATAACTCTGGCCTGTCGTTCCCTCTCTGCCTGGGCTTGCATTGACATGGCATCCTCCAAACCGTGAGGAATCAACACATCTTTGACTTCTACAGAATTTACATTAATCCCCCACGGCTCGGTACGTTCATCAATGATCTTCTGTAGAATACTGCTGATCTTATCCCTGCCTTCCAGCATATCAGCAAGCATAGTCTTTCCGATAACATCGCGCAAAGCCGTTTGTGAAGCCCAATTGATCGCTGTTTGATATCCCGCTACTTCCAGAGCCGCCTTTCGGGGATCCAAAACTCTCCAGAATAGCACTGCGTCTACATCAACTGGAACTGTATCTTTTGTCAGTGTCTTCTCTGCTTTGAAAGAAGTTGTAATCACACGGGTGTCTATCCAGTATGGAATGGTATCAATGACAGGGATAATGAAAAAAAGCCCTGGCCCATTTAAAGAATGAAATTTACCCAGGCGCAATACCACCGCTTTATCCCAGGGATTCGCGACCTTAATCGCCGAAGAAACCAGCAGGGCAATAACAAAGGTGACAGTTGCCATCGATACGCCTTCTATATTAGACAAAACAGTATACATGTTATATATCAATGCCAGGCCAATACCAAGAATTATAATGAATATTAATATTGCAAAAGAATTATTTTGTTTCATTTTATTGCCTCCTGATAATTTAGTTCAAGATGATTTTTCGTCGTACATTTTTTCAATAGTTATAAGCGAATAGACAAATGATTGTTCAATATTAAGAATTAGAACAGGGACGATTAATTAAACATTTGTCTGAATATTATTATTACCCAAAGAACTTTTATAAACATTGGATGAAAATTGTCCCATATTAAAAGGAAAATTTTATCTGAATAAAAAAATTATTTAGCTTGCTGGCCAGCTATGGAAAAGAAACTTTTTATAAGTCTCCTCGGGACTTTATTGCTATTGGCATACCCTAATGATTGTTCACCCGAAAGCTCGGAATGCCGGACAACAGAAATGATCCTTCAAAGCCTTGATGCCCGTGACCTCAGCGAAGAGCAGATAGCGCTTATGCGCAAGGAACTTGAGATCTATAATAAAAGCTGTGAGCCGCTCCTGAATATAGACATGAAGGCATGGAAAGAATGAATGAATGAATGAAATGTTCAGAAAGCTGGCCCAGGGATTTAAAATATATAATCTCTCACATCGCAGTCCTGACCTGAGAAACAAGGTTCAAGAATTCACAACCAAGACCCATATTGAAGTTTATATTCGATCGGATGAAGTGCAGCATG
>DATMOV010000340.1:0-6394 GCA_035568055.1 Cytophagaceae bacterium | reverse complement strand
GAGTCCATGAGCCTGATCAGTGGTTCGAGCCAGCCTTGATTCACTTCAACATCCGAATTTAATAAAATGTAATAGCGGGATTTTACCGATTGCAACGCTATGTTGTAGCCTTTGCTATATCCATAGTTTACAGGAATTCTGATGAGGTGAAGTGTGGGATAATTTTCTTCGATAAATGAAACTGAGTCATCAGTCGAGGCATTGTCAGCAATGTAAATACCGGCTTCCGGACTATTCATCACCACCGAAGGAAGAAATTTTTCAAGATGATTTTTTCCGTTGTAATTCAGAATGACAATGGCAACCTTATCCATTACAGCAGGCTTCCGAAATCCATTCCAGGGATATTGGGCAGTATGCCTTCCGTACTTTTTTTCATTTCTTCTTTGATCTTATCATCAATATCCGACATGCCTTTATTGATGGCGGCAACGATAAGATCTTGCAACATTTCCCTGTCTTCTTTTTTAATGAGGTCAGGATCAATTTCCAGTTTGATAACTTTCCTCTGGCCATTTATGGTGGCTTTTACCACACCCGCTCCCGATTCGGAGATTACAGAAATATTAACGAGATTTTCTTTTGCCTGCTTTAATTTCGCCTGGACGTCTTTCACTTTTCCAAGCATGCTCATCATATCAAACATATATTTTTATTTTATTCAAATCTAACAATAATTATCGCAATAAAGTTACGGTGCCTTTGCGGTTAACTGTCTTTCCAAAGTAGTCAACAGCTTCGATCATATATGCATAAGCATCGGATGTTGCCTGATTTCCTTTATAATTGCCATCCCATCCTTCGGAAAATTTATCAGTGTAAAAAACGATTTCTCCCCAGCGATTGAAGATGGTCATTTTGAAATCCTGTACATATTTACCTTTAGGAATGAAAACATCATTCTCTCCGTCTCCATTCGGAGTAAAAGCATCGGGCATGAAAAGTTTCAGATTATGGTTGATCTCAAAAATATTGGACAAAGAAGTATTGATGTCAGGGCTGCTGCAGGTAGCTTTTATCTGATATTTAAGAGATACAGCATTGGGATCTGCTGTATTGTCTGTATAAGAGTTATTCAATCCCATATTTACAGATGATTTTATTGTGTTATCAGAAGGATTCAAAATGAGAAGCGTGTAATCCTGAATTCCATTTGAACAACCTGAATATGAGCTCCAGCTCAGGTCTATAATTCCGCTCCCGACCTCATTGCCCTGAAGCAATACCGGACAAGTAGTGGCGCCCGAAACAGAAGGGTTTCCGCAGGAATCAGTATAATTTACCTGATAACAATACTGAGTAGCATTAACATCAGCTGAATTGTCAGTATATGTATTTACTACAGATGTCGCATACGTGCTGAATGATCCGCCATTGACAGATCTCAGGATCTGGTATTGCAGCGCCGAAAAAGCTACAGGCTTATCCCAGGTGAGTTTTACAGATGATCCGGTTATTGTTGAATTCAGGTTTACTATAGCAGAAGGAATATTTGTGGATTTTGCTTTCACACAGGAAGTATCAGAGATGGACTGTATCCTTGCTCCTGCATTGGTTGTTTCCACTATTTCTGTAACAATAGAATAACAATAGGTAGTGCCGCATCTTACATTGTTGTCAAGGTATGGCGCACTGGATACAAGAGTATCCAGTGGTTGCCCGTTCCTGTAAAGCAGGTATCGAAAGAAAGTGTTTCCTGAATAACTTGACCAGTTAACCTTGTTCTGATTGTTTAATGCTGTCGCGATAATTGTTTCGCTGCATACTTCATTGGAGCGAAGTGTATTTCCGCAATCGTCATAGGCGCTTAGCCTATAGCAATATTGAGTGGACAGCGTATTGAGGTTATTGATTGTTATCGCTGATAAACTTGTCGGGAGTGTGTCGATACTGATGTAACCGCTATTATTGCCTATGCTTTGTTCAAGCAAGTATTTTTGTCCTGGCGGCGGCGGAGTAAATGTAAGTGTTAAATTTCCATTGCCATTAGCCTGATTATTTACAACCAGATTTTTTATATCCGGCTTGATAAGGCTTGACAGCGGTGTTACAGATATTGTTGTGCTGTCTCCGCAATTGGCAGGAAGATAATTTCCTTTTACTTTGATAGTATGAGGACCAGAAACGGCGTAAGTGTGCGGTACTAAAGAACTCCCTGGAGATGTTATGACTGTGCCATCTCCAAAATCAACTATATATTGATCGTATACGCTGTTATGAAGCTTAACATTTACAAGCAGATTTTTGCATATCTGCACAGAGAAATCAGGCGGAGGAGTGGCAAGGACTTCTATATAAGCTACCTTGGTCATTGAATTGGTCGGAAGGGCCGGTGGAATTGCTCCGGTAGAAACCGTTTGAGTGATAGAATATATCCCAGGTGTTTTATATGTATGAACAGTATCAAAAAAAGTAACACCAGAAGGTAAAGTCCCATCTCCAAAGTCATATACAGGCAAAGGTTTACTGTGGTCTGTAACCACCTGCGAACAATTGATCATCTTTACGGTAAGGGGAGCGCAGCCTCTGCGGTGAAATGCTACTGTGTCCGCGTTAAAGCATGCGCTATAAGGAGGCTGGGCGAAACTCTCAAAACCCAGCATTAAAAGAAAAACAAATATGTAATAATGTTTTTTCACTGATTTTTTATCCTGGCGATGATCTCATCAGAGGTTAAACGAACTTGCTCTCCATTTAGCATATTTTTAAAGGTGAGCTTCCCTGATAGTAATTCCTCGCTGCCTATAATAATAACATAAGCAATTTTCTTGCCATCGGCATAAGACATTTGTTTCTTCATTTTTGCAGCATCGGGATAAATCTCAGCATTGATGGATTCTTTTCTTAATCGTGACAAAATGCTTAATCCGTATTGCAGGCATGCTTCATCAAATCCGCAGATCAGCACTTTGGTTGAATTGAGATTTGATGTTGGAAAGCGATCGAGTGTTTCAAGTACATCGTAAATGCGGTCTACACCAAATGATATTCCAACGCCTGAAGTGTCTGGCAGGCCGAATACTCCTGTGAGATTGTCATATCTGCCGCCCCCGCAAATGCTTCCCATTTCTGTCTCGTTGGTTTTTACTTCGAATATAGCACCGGTATAGTAGGAGAGGCCGCGGGCAAGGGTAAGATCAAATTCCAGGTTATTATTCTCTGATTTTAATCCGTCAAGGTATTTAAGTATTTGTTCAACTTCTGCTACACCAGTATTAAGAGTAGTGTTTGTAGAGTATAGCTCTTTCAATTTATTTAACTTTTCTGAAGTGTTCCCGTTCAGATTAATAATAGGTAAGAGCTTTTCTATGTTGCCATCAGAAAAATCATTTTCCTTCAATTCTTTTATTACTCCGTCGAAGCCTATTTTATCCAGTTTATCGATGGCTACGCAAAGCTGTGTTTCAGCTCCTTTTTTTCCTATGATCTCAGTAATACCGGTGAGGATTTTGCGATTGTTTATTTTTATGGTAAAGTCCTTTAGGCCAAGCTTGGTAAGAACTTCATTGATCATCATGACTATTTCCGCTTCGCAGATGAGCGAGTTGGTTCCTACAACATCGGCATCACATTGGTAAAATTCGCGGTAACGTCCTTTTTGCGGACGATCTGCTCTCCAAACTGGCTGTATCTGGTATCTTTTAAAAGGAAAGTTTATCTCATTGCGGTTCATTACCACATACCTGGCAAAAGGCACAGTCAGGTCATACCTTAATGCTTTTTCTGCGATTTTGGGAGTTAAAGACTTGTAATTATTAAAGGATTCAGGCGTGCTTTCTGCAAGAAAATCGCCTGAATTAAGAATTTTAAATATGAGTTTATCTCCCTCATCTCCGTATTTTCCGCTTAATACAGCGAGATTTTCTATAGCCGGAGTTTCAATGGGTAAAAAGCCATATTTTTGAAAAACTGACCTGATTGTATCAAATATATAGCTCCTGCGGATCATTTTATCGGGTCCGAAGTCTCTTGTGCCTTTAGGAATAGAAGGTTTTTGAATGTTCATTGTTCTATGGAATAGGGGTAAAATTACCAAAATCAATAACAAAACTCATTTTTTACCCGTAAAAGAGGATATAGCTCATTTTTTGGTCTTCGGGTAGGATATAAACTATACTAAAATGGGTATTTTAAGAGGATTACTTTATGTTCTTTATAAGAACAGAAGATTTAAAAAGCTTATCATTCCGGTCATGTTCTTCTTTACAGAACTAGGCATGTTCGTATTTCTGAGTATACGGTTATGGGGAAATATGCTCAGAATATTTTCGGACAAGTTCAATGAGAATACAGTCAACAAATCCATGCTGGTCGTCAAATTCTTATCACCTCATAAATTCGCCGGCCATATAGGGACGCAGGATCCCATACATAAGTTAACAAGTACAGGTTTTGTATTTGTGAGTCCTGATATGATTTGTAATCTTTTAAGCATTCTATGCACCTTCGCCGGTTTGCTGATCGCATACCTTTGGATAGCAAGGTTTTTTAAAATGAACAATCTTAATGTGAATTGGTGGGTATGGCTGGCCGGCTGCTTAGGCGGGCATGCGATGTTTTATTTTATCAGCCTGGTATAGCTATTCTCTTAAGAAATATTTTAAAATCAGAGAAAATAGCTTTACATTTGCAATCGTTTTAAAAATTAAGGCAATGGCAGTTACAAGATTAAAAAGAAAAGAGAAAAGAAATAAGATTGTTGCAAAGAAAAGAGTAGCAAACATCAAAGCGTTAACGAAAGTACCTGTGATCAGGAAAGTAGATATAGAAGAGCTTAGGAAGCTGGCTTCTCCAGGTCTTGCTACTAAGGTGAAGGATGCTGTTAAAACAGTGGTGGATAAAGTTACCGACAAAGAGTAATTTTAAAGGCTTATCTATTAAGCTCTTTTCCCCATTTCAATTACCTTCATATTCTCAATTTTTCTCTTTTCGAGATCAAATTTTACAATGGTTTTCACAAAGTGAAAACCATGTATGCCGGCGGCTCCCGGATTTATGCAAAGCATATTATTCCGGCTTTTGTCGCTGATGATCTTCAGAATATGAGAATGTCCGCAGATAAATATATCCGGCTTAAATAGATCCAGTTCTTTTTTTATTCCCGGCGGGTAATTCCCGGGATACCCTCCAATATGGGTCATCCAGATTTTAAATCCTTCCACTTCAAATTGCTGATCTTTGGGATGAACGAGCCGCAAATCCTTTCCATCAATATTTCCATACACTCCCCTGAGCAGCTTAAATCGCGCCAGCTCGTCAGATACTTCAATCGTACCGAAGTCGCCGGCATGCAATATCAGATCACAATCTTCGAAATACAGGAATACCTTTGGGTCAAGATAACCATGTGTATCCGAAAGCAGTCCTATTCTTGGCATAAAAAATGTTTATTAAAGTCGAAATTGTATATTTGAATATCAATAAGCATAAAAATAAGAACAATCTATGAAACGGTTTTACTTTTTGGCAGTCCTCTTCTCTTCTTTATCATTTGATCTGATCGCACAGACTCATCTTCAGCCGACAGAAACGGAAACACTGGTAAAATTTACCATTACAGATAAAAAAGGAATCCCGGAGGAGAGCGCGGTAGTGAAAGCGGAAGCCATAGACAAGGCCTTCTCCCATAAGGCCACTACAGATATTGATGGAAAATGTGCTATGCTTATCACGGAAGGCAAACCTTTTAAACTGAGCATAGATAAATTCGAAGTGAGTTTCGATTTTGGAGTGCAGAATATCGCTATAAAGCCTGGTGCCAATATTTCTAATTATAAGTTGAGCATTGAGCTGGTTACCACCTATAAGAGAACTTATACACTGGATCACATGTATTTTGAGCCTAACCAGTCGAAGATCGAAAGTTTAAAAAAAGAATCTGTTTCTACGTTGAATAACTTATACGATACGCTTGTAAGTAATCCAAAGATGAAGCTGGAAATTGCCGGACATACTGATAATTCCGGTGAGCCGACTGCTAATCTTCACCTGTCGCAAAAGAGAGCTGATGCGATCAGGGAATATCTGATCAGCAAAGGAATCGCTGCTGACAGAATACTTGCCAAGGGATATGGGCATACACAGCCGCTGGCTTCCAACGACTATCCTGAAGGAAGGATGTTTAACAGAAGAACAGAGATAAAAATTATCGAAGAGTGATGAAGGTGATGGCGCAGATTTAAAAAGATTACACAGATTAAAAAGAGACACTAATTGAATCTCCCTTTTTAATCAAATCAAATTTGTTTGAGAATCAGTGTAATCTTTTATATCGGTGTAATCATGCTTTCCAAGCAGCCGGGTCATTTCTCCATACCTTCAGTGATTCCAGGTCCGAGGCTTTCACATAATTTGATCTTACGGCTTCTTCAATAAGAGCTTCGTAATTACTGAG
>DATMOV010000339.1:0-4070 GCA_035568055.1 Cytophagaceae bacterium | reverse complement strand
ATCAATAATTGTATGGCCGGAGAAATAAGAATTAATCTTAACACCAGTTTCGCACGGAATATCTGGAGAAATTCTTTTTGCAATAGGAATCTCAGTGTTCTCATTCCAGACGGATTTTGAAAGATTTCAGGCTAATCCCGAGCAAGACAACGGCCATCACCGCCAGGATCAGCGTCTCTTTCCAGACAACGGAAAACCCCAGGCCTTTAAGCATAATATCTTTGATGATGATGTAGTACCATTTTGAAGGCACGATATAAGAGATTACCTGTAGTATTATGGGCATATTCTCAATAGGGAACATATATCCGCTCAACAGCAAAGTAGGAAGCATCATGGTAAGCATTGAAGTAAACATGGCACCCTGCTGCGATTTGGTGATTGTTGATATCAGCAAGCCCAGTGAAAGCGCTGTAATGATAAACAGGAAACTTTCTACAAGCAGCAAAAAAATATTCCCTTTTATTGGCACCTCTAATAAATATCTGCTTAAAACAATAATTGATGTGACATTAAATAAAGAGACTATTAAATAAGGAACCATCTTGGAAAAAATAATAAAGATTGGTTTGAATGGAGAAACCAAAAGAACTTCCATGGTGCCAAGCTCTTTTTCTTTTACAATAGAAATGGAAGTCATCATAACACATACCAATTGTAGTATCATGGCCATTACACCAGGCACAAAGTTCGGCGCACTTTTTAGTTCAGGATTATAAAGCATTTTCATTTCCGGAATGATACTATAAGTGAGCCCCGCCTTCTGAGAGATCTGTGATTGACAATCTGTGATAATAGAAGTGATATAGTTGGTCAGCGCAGTGGCTGTATTAGCATCGGATGCATCAGCTATCACCTGTACCTGCGCTTTATTAAGATGCAATAAATCATTATAGAAATTGGCTGGAAACACCACCACCAGTTTTATTTTCCCTTTTTTAAATGCAGCTTCAATTTCCTGGTGGCTTGAAAAGATTTCTTTTATTTCAAAATATTTACTGGCTTCTATCTTGTCTATTATTTGTTTTGAGGCTATGTCACCGGCATAGTCAATCACAGCTATCTCTGAATTTTTTATTTCGTTGCTCAGCGCGAAGCCAAAAAGAATTATCTGCGCAATGGGCAATCCAAACAGCATTAATAATGTTTTGCGGTCGCGAAAAACATGTAGAAATTCTTTTTTAACAAATACCAGAAACTGTTTCATTTAGTGTGTCATTGCGAGACAAATGGTTGTTAATTTTAAGTAATGCATTAAGCATTTTACTATACTTTTTCTTAATGTAATGTCGAAGCAATCTGATAGATTCATGCCTAAACCACCGGATTGCTTCGGCATTTTTTTAATATACATTCATATTTAACCGCATACATTTTTCTTCAGCTAACATTCATTTGCCTCGCAATGACGCCAGTTGACGGTTATGCCCTAAAGGAGAAGAATGGCGACCTCTTGCTCCCATTGTCAATCACTTTTTCGTTTTGCTTCATGTGCCAGCCTATAAAAAACATCGTTCATCGAAGCGGCGCTAAAAGTTTTTTTCAGGTTAGATGGTGTATCCATCGCTTTAATGCTTCCATCAACCATCACACATAATCGGTTACAATATTCAGATTCGTCCATATAATGGGTTGTTACAAAGCTGGTAATCCCTTTACCTGATGCCTGATAGATCAATTCCCAGAATTGCCTGCGCGTAACCGGATCCACGCCGCTGGTTGGCTCGTCCAGGAAAACTATTTTAGGCTCATGCACGATGGCTATACAAAATGATAATTTCTGTCTCCAGCCCAACGGAAGCTCGCTCACCAGCTTTTTTGCCTGATTTTGTAATCCCAACTGCTCAATAAGCTCATTGCTTTTCTGCTTGATCTTCTGATCATCCAGTCCATAGATACCGGCGAAAAAACGGATATTTTCCAATACGGTAAGATCTTCATAAAGTGAAAATTTCTGGCTCATGTAGCCAATATTCTTTTTGATTTTTTCTGTTTGTTTATATACATCAAAACCCGCGACAGCCGCTTTCCCCGATGAAGGAATGGAAAGCCCGCATAATATGCGGATCGCTGTTGTCTTGCCAGCACCGTTCGCGCCAAGAAAACCAAATATCTCCCCAGGGTAAATTTCGAATGATATTTCATCCACCGCGACAAAGTCGCCGAAGCGCTTGCTAAGTTTTTCTGTTTTTATGACCGGTTGATTCATTTGATCGTTTTTTAAATAGTTGACAATCGCCAATTAACAATTGACAAAAGAAATAAGGACGGAGTTTTGTCAATTGTTAACTGCCAACTGTAAATTGTCAACTTACTTTTTCAGCAGACTAATAAAGCAATCCTCAATAGTCGGTTCAATCGTTTTTATTTCTACGTTTGTATTTCCTTTTTTCTCCAGAAATTTCTGCACTTCAGCTTTTATATCCGGATCAATATTTTTAAACGAAGCATGTACAAATTCTCCAAAAGCAAAAGCACTTTCAATATTTTGATATTGGCGCAAATCCAAAAGCAGCTTATACATTTTGTCCGATTTCAGCGCAAATAAATTTGCGGGATAAGATTTTACAATATTTTGCGGGGTATCAATTGACAAAATTTTACCACCCTCGATAAGCGCGATCCTGTCGCAGAGATTGGCTTCATCCATATAAGGAGTAGAAACCAGAATGGTAATGCTCTGCTTTTTCAGCCGTTCGAGCATCTCCCAAAATTCTTTTCGGGAAACAGCATCAACACCGGTAGTAGGTTCGTCCAGAAACAGTACGTCCGGCTTGTGGATCAGCGCGCAGCAAAGAGCAAGCTTTTGCTTCATGCCTCCTGAAAGCTGTCCGGCCTTGCGTTCTTTAAAAGGCTCTAACTGCTGATAAATATCTTTTATCAGGTGATAATTTTGCTGAATGGTGGTGCCGAACAGGGTGGCGAAGAAGTTAAGATTTTCTTCCACAGTAAGATCCTGATAAAGTGAAAAACGCCCTGGCATATAGCCAATAGTGCTTCTTATTTTCCTATACTCTTTTACTACATCATTGCCCGCTACTGTCGCCTTGCCGGAGTCCGCGAGTATAACAGTAGTGAGTATCCTGAATAGTGAGGTTTTACCTGCTCCATCCGGACCGATGATGCCGAATACTTCCCCTTTCTCAACCGAGAATGAAACATCATCCAATGCTGTGATCTTCTCATCTTTTTTCTTTTTATCCTCCGGCAAATAAGCCTTACTGATATTTTCCACAGTGATGGTAGCCATCTTTGATCAGAAATTTTTATGTAAATGATTTATTTAGCAGATGGTTTATTATTATCATCATGATTAAACTTTACTTCTCCATACATGCCTATTTTCAGAAAGCCGTTATTTTTTACGTCTATTTTAACTGCATAAACAAGGTTTGCCCTTTCTTCTTTGGTCTGAATAGTTTTTGGAGTGAACTCTGCTTTATCCGAAACCCATTTTATTGTACCTGTCATTTCCTTATAAGTTTTTTCGCCACTGTCTATATACACTTTTACCTGCTGTCCTATCTCCACTTGCGAGAGCTGACTATTGCTGATGTACACTCTTAAGGTCATCACCGAAAGATCGGCAATCCGGTACAGCGCTTTTCCGGATGAGGTAATTTCACCAAACTCCGCGTACTTTGTTAATACGGTTCCCGATACCGGATTAACAATAATTGATTTTTTTATCTGGTCATCGATTTGCTGCGCCTGATAATACACAGGTTTGCTTTGCTCCTGAATTCCTGCTGTATTGATTGACAGCGAAGACTTCCGTTCATCCAGTTGTTTTTGCAAAACAGCCAGCTGCTCATTAATATCATCCAGCTGCTTTTGCGGCGCGGCATTGGCGTTCACTAAATTTTCTGTTCTCCGTTTTTCTTTTTCTGCATTTGTTATCTGCTGTTCTATGGAAGCTATATCCTTATTGATATCGGGCTTTGTAACAAGTATTGCTTTTACGTTAGAAAGCAATTGCTTTTTATGCAGGTATAGTTGCATGGTATCAATGTATCCCACTTGCTGGCCAGAATCCAGGTGCTTGCCCTCCTCTATATCGAAGCGCATAA
>DATMOV010000338.1:0-2490 GCA_035568055.1 Cytophagaceae bacterium | reverse complement strand
TGTAGCACGCCTGTAACATTGGGAGGCGGAATGACAATGCTATATTTTTCTTTTGAAGGATCAGGTTTTGAGCTGAAAAATTTGTTTTCTAACCAATAGGCGTACCATCTTTCTTCAACTTCCTTGGGAATATAGGTTTTATTAATATTGCTCATGCTCATTAAAATTGGGGATAAAAATAAGCAAATAAGCGGAAAGCTTAAAGTTTAAGGGCCGAAAGCTGGGAAAGGTGCGTTTAAAGATTTTGAATAAATACTCAATTTATTGAAATCCTATGTACTCAGGACCGGCCACAAAAATATTATCCTTTCATTTTACCGAAAATAAACAGCACTAATCCTATTACAAGGACAACGCCTACAATACCTACCCAGACTCCTGCTTTGAATATATCCTTAATAACTTCACAACTCGTGGTAATGAAACTTATCAGGAAAAGATAAAAGTATAAGTTAATATTTTTCATAAGAATAGTGATTAGTTTGTTTGATAAAACATCGTTCTATTTAAAATGTTATCAGTTTGTTGTCTCAATATTAAATGAAATCCCTAAAGTGGTTTCTCTTTAGTATATTTGACATATCGGTCCAATAAAGAAATTTAGCTCCTCCGTGATCAAATTAAATTCCGTGCTATTGGTTGATGATGATAAGATCAATAATTTCATCAATGCAAGGCTTATCAGGAAGATTGAAATATCCAGTAATCTTCATATTTCCACCAATGGCAGGGAGGCAATTATATATTTGACTGAAAAGCTGGACAAACAGGAAGTCGGTCCGGAGCTTATTCTACTGGATATTAATATGCCGGTGGTGGATGGTTTTGAATTCGTTGATGCGTTCAGGAAGTTGAGCTTTTCCAATCAGAATCAGATAATCATAGTTATGCTGACTACCTCTTCCAATCCCAAAGACCTTGAAAGGGTAGACGCTCTGAACATCTGAGGTTATATCAACAAACCTCTCACAGAAGAAAAATTAAAGAATGTAGTTTTTAGGAATTTTAAGTAATTAAACAATTAGAAAAAGAATTAGAAAATTAAAAAAACAAGTCAAAATAAGCACCACAATCCTCCAGGTATAAATAAAGGGAGGAATATCTGATTTTTTCTTTTTTAATTATCTAACTATCTAACTATCTAATTATCTAATTATCTAATTATCTAATTATTTTATTTCCCTTTAGTTTTGGGCTTCACAATTTCCTCTGTATTGTCAGGAGAGCCTGGTGCTATATCTTTTTTGATCTGAGGACTGCTGCCTGCCGTATTTTCGACGAGGGTCATTTCCTGAATCAGGTGACCGGCTCCGGCAAATTTGTCTATCAGGAAAAGAATATAACGGATATCAACGCTGATGCATCTTTGGAGGTCCGGCTCATAAACGATGTCACCGCTCATGGCTTCCCAGTTGCCGTCGAAAGCTGTTCCGATCAATTGTCCTTCTCCATTGATTACAGGACTGCCTGAGTTTCCGCCTGTAATATCGTTGTTGCTGATGAAGCATACGTGCATCACTCCGTTTTCATCGGCATACTTTCCGAAATCTTTTTTCTTGAACAAGTCAATCAATTTTGGAGGAACAACAAATTCCTCATTGCTTGAATCTTCTTTTTCCGCGATACCGCTTAGCGTTGTGAAATAATCATAATGCACTGCGTCACATGGTTCATAATCCTGTATGGTACCATAAGTAAGGCGCATAGTGAAGTTGGCATCAGGATATAACTTCTGCCCCTTGTTCATTTCCATTAAAGCTTTTGTGTATAGTGCATTGTTTTCATCTTTCTTTGCGAAGATTGCACGAAGCATCGGGGCTGTGTTAACGCTGAAGGCGTTTAAAATCGAATTCATGGTATGAAAAGCCGGATCTTTGTCTAATATTTTAGGGTCAGGATTTGCCAGAAATACCTTCATCTTTACGGAGTCTGTCAGGATTGATTTTTTAAAAACATAGTCCGCATATTTATTGAAATCTCCTTTATATTTTTTTGTTACTTCTGTAAATACCTCCGGATGCATTTCCTTGGGTATATCCTCATAATACATTTTCAATAATGCCGCAAAAATCTTTTTATCTGTGGGAGCATTGTAGTTTTTGAAATTTTCTTCGGTAACTTTTTTTGCAGCTTCGATCTCGGCTTTGATTTCATCTTTATTGTCACCTTTCAAGGCTGAGTGAAGGCTATTCAGTTTATATGCATAAATTAAAATCTCCGTTCCGAGTGCAGCTTCCTCCAGATAAATATAGACAGGGTTACACTTTTTGTAGAGTGAATAGATCTTATCGTAATCCGCTAAAATATTTCCATAATCAGTTATTCTGGAAGGGTCCGCATTTACCCAATTTGTAAAAACTTTTTCATCATTCCTTTTCTTTTCAATGATATTCAGTCTTTTCAGTCCCTGGTTTTGCCCGATAAAGTATTTGTAATAATTGCTGATATACGCGTAATTAGCAGCATATTTGATCCTGATATCCGGACTGG
>DATMOV010000337.1:0-7730 GCA_035568055.1 Cytophagaceae bacterium | reverse complement strand
ATCAGTTCATGTTTGGCTTTTTCCAGTCGCGAAGGAGCAACGTCATAAGCGTTCATCGATTCAGAAAGATCTACGGCGATATAAATATCCTTACCCACTGCCCTAATCTCTTTTTTTACGTCCCCAAAAGATGGTCCAAGTAAAGAAATAATAAAAAGTGTGAAATAAGTGCTTCTGATAATAAATTTGATGAATACCCTTCCGACAGCCGTTTTCATTCTCCAGGCGATAAGAGACATTCTGATGATATAGAAAAGGTAAAACAGGGCGAAGCAATATATAAACAGCAGCTCAAGATTTCCGATTGTCTTATACCAATTCATGCAGGCTTATAATATGATCAAGTTATGAAAGATATAATTTTTTATGATGATATGAACGAATAAGGGAACGGATTCTTTAATCAGGTAGTTTTTAGGATATTGATAATATATTTCCAATGTTTTAATTCAATGTTTTGCTTGTAGGGTCAGATATGCTATATTTGCAACACTTTTTCCAAAAGAGGAGAAGGGAGAGGTGCCTGAGAGGCCGAAAGGAGTAGTTTGCTAAACTGCCGTACCCCGTAAGGGGTACCGAGGGTTCGAATCCCTCCCTCTCCGCGCAGATTGTTGATTTATTTGCAGCGTTGTATAAAAACGACGTTTATTATTTATAATTTTGAAGCCTTCGGGGTGTAGCGTAGCCCGGTTATCGCGCCTGGTTTGGGACCAGGAGGTCGCAGGTTCGAATCCTGCCACCCCGACCAAAAGACACTCTGAATAAGGGTGTTTTTTATTTAAAAGAGTTTGGACTCATAGCTCAACTGGATAGAGCAACGGTTTTCTAAACCGTAGGTTTCAGGTTCGATTCCTGATGGGTCCACTTAAGACAAAGCCTCTGAATAAGAGGCTTTTCTATTTCAATGGTTTCTGGAATATCGAACCATGAATAAGGTAATGGCATAAATTTTACATTAATGCGCTTAATTTACTTGAAGTAGGTGAAAGCATTGTAAATTTCATAACTTAAAAAATCTTGTCATAATATTTCCGTTGAGATATCGACAGCTGGCAATTTATTTATACTTTCAAAAACATGTTACAATTGAAAATAAAAATATGAAATCATTTTTTCACTTTTTTAAAAACACTCTAAAAGTAGAACCCTCATCCACTTCGCTTTCAAATTCTATTTTTCCTCCGGCATTCTCAATTATTCTTTTAACAATATAAAGTCCAATGCCTCTTCCCTCCACATGACTATGTGCCCTTGTAAACATTAGAAATATTTTTTCCTTATTGCGTTCATTTATGCCTAAACCATTGTCTTTTATACTTAAGATTACATATTCCTGGGTTTGTGTTGATTTAATAAATATTTCAGGTTTTCGAGTAGGGGAACGATAACTAATAGCATTGACTATTAAATTAGATAATATTCTCCTGAAATTTGTTTCTGAAAAGTTGATAGATGGAACTTCATGAAAATCAGTTTTAATTAAAGCGCCAGATGCTTCCAGATTTTCCTCAAGTTCAGCTTTAATGTTTTCAACTATCTTTTCTATATTAAACAATGCAACATCTTTGCTTTCTATTATTTTCTGAACTTTTGATAATTCTGTCAGATCATTAATTGTCTGGTTGAACCTTGAGATAGAAAGTTTCATCTTGGATAGTATGCTGCTTAATTCATCTTGTTCATATAGTTTCAAATCTAAAATATTGATGAGACCCTCCAAAGAAGCTACAGGCCCTCTTACATTATGAGATGCTGCATAAATAAAGTTATCAAGATCAATGTTTGTTTTCAGCAATTCAGAATTGACTCTTTTCAATTCTTCCTGAGAGACGTTCAATGCCTTTATACGTTGTTGCAAGCCTAGATTTAACCGAAGAATTTCTGCCCCTGCACTTTTGAGATCTCTAAGATCAAGAACAAAAGCCACTCCTTTATCTTTTGATCCCTGGAGAATTGCCCCTCCCACTAAGACAGGGATAAGGCTGCCATCTTTGCGTATGTATTCTTTCTCGTAGGGAGTACAGGTTCCCGCTCTTTCAAGTTCTCTCAGTGCTTTCTGATCTGCAGCAATATAATCTGCCGGGGTTATTTTCTTCCAACTGAGATTTCCTAATTTAAGATCTTGAAGAGAATACCCTACAATTTTAAAAAAAGCATCATTTGCTTCTGTGATCTGGCCAGCTACGTCCCAAAAGAAAATACCGATGATGTTAGAATCTACTAGTCTTCTGATACGTGCCTCTCTTTCACGAAGCGCTTCTTCAGCCCGCTTTCGATCAGATATATCGGTTGATACACCACCTATGGCATAAATTTTTCCAGTCAGGTCATACACAGGAAATCTCACAGAAATATGAGTATGAATGAGTCCGTCTTGATGAGGCCCCGATTCTTCATATACAATCGGCTTACCTGTTTCAAATACTTCCCGGTCGTGAGCAGTGGTCATATCTGCAATTTCTTTTGGCAAATCATAGGCTGTCCTGCCTACTATTTTCTCTCTTGAAAGACCGAAAATATTTTCATACTCGCGGTTAACAAACAGATATTTTCCGTTGAGATCTTTTAAGAAAATCACCGCCGAAGAATTATCCATAGTATCCTGAAGCAACTGCCGGGAATTTGTAAGGTCAGTAAACAAGATTGAATTCTCTATTGAGATGGCTGCTTGTGAAGCTAAAAGCTCCAGTATAAGAATTTTATCCGGTGAAAAAGCACCGGTGAAAAGATTGTTTTCAAGATAAAGTATACCAATAAGTTTTGCCTGTTTTATAATAGGCAGACAGGCTATTGATTTGGGATGAGCTGTAAGTATATAATTGTCACTGCTAAACATGTTGGGAAGTGAGGCATCATCAAGGATTATTTTTTCTTTGCTACTTTTTACATATTGTACAATACTTTTCGCCAGCGAGTCTGCTTCTGGCTGTTGAGTGACAGTATGAGTCTTAATGCTGATTGTATCCTGAATATTTTTTGCTTCCGCTACAAGTACCAGTTGATCATCCTTGTTTAGTAGCAGGTATGCTTTTTCAGCACCGGCCTGCTGAATAACAATCTTCATAAGATTCCCGGCAAGCTGTTCAAAATCGAACTGGCCGGATATAGTTTGAGATGCCTTAATAATAGATAAAACATCAAGCTGTTCAATAGGTAGACCTTCCACCGTAGCAGAAGCGGAACGAGGTTTGTGTACTTTTAGAAAAGGATGGTTTTCTTCCAGTTGCTTTACTTTGCCACCCGCTCCCCAACGGAAATAACGATCCCGTGCTTTGACCAAATAAGTATTGGCAAATATTTCAAAACCCTTCTCCCTATAAAATCGAGATGCTACTTCATAAGCAATCCCTTCATTTTGGATGAAATGGTTCTCACGTGCTGATTTTATGGCTTCTTCATAGAGCCGCATAGCTTCCATATCCCGGCCTTCGATGCGGGCGACTTCCGCCGAAACCAAAGCATAACGGTTTAGGAAGTTTTCCGGACAATTGTCCGCCCATCGCTTCAGCTTCCGCAATAGTCCGTTCAAAGTCTCCGCGAATTCACGTTGCTGATCCGCCGGCACCTTTGGGTAGGCCGCCGCCAACGTGAGTGCATGGAAGAACGGTTGGATGGCCCCCACTGGCGTAGACATCGCCTCCGTCAGTTTTTCTTCGGCCAGCTTTGAGTAATCCAGAGCCTCGTCGATCCGCTCGAAGAGGAAAGCTGCGATCTGTTTCATGATGTAATGGTATGTGTACCCGGACAGGAATTGCCCCTTGGCGAAAATTGCCAAGCTTTCTGCTTCGTTGAAGGTGTCGTCTTCGAAACTCGTAACCCCGCGCGTTTTTCCCTTGAGGCAAGCCAGGAACTGCCGCATCTGCCGGACCAACTCGACAATCGTTTCGTTACGGGTCTCTGCAAGAATCGCGGTCTTTTTGCGCGCGACCGCCAGAATCTCATCGATCGGCAGGCCCGTCTCGATGAGTGTCCAGACGAGTGAATGGATAGTATAGCCGGCATAGGCGAAATCCCCGATGTTCAACAAGTCGATCAGGGCTCCTTCCAGGAGGGGTACGGCTCCCGCGATATGCTTCCGCCAGAAAAAAATAGAGGAGCCACGTAAGAGGTTCAGTTTTCCCTTGAGCTTCGCATCGTTGAACTTGTCGTTAAGGTGAAGCGACATCTCCAGGAACTCGAAAGCCGTCGCGGTGTCATCGAACAGGCCTGCTAGGAGAATCGCGTGGAAAGCATAGACGGAGCAGGATTCCTCCGTATTCCCAGAACGGAGGGAGACGTTGATGCCTTTGAGGATGAGCAGGGAAAAAAGCCGAGACTTGGTGATATACATGGGAGCTGCCAATTCCGCGATCATGCCGATGACCGAGCGGGCATCCGGATCGGTGGCCACCGGAGCCTCCGCCAACTCGGCAATACGTCGGCCCCGCAGGTTCGCGTGAAACTCCCGGGTTTCCGTGGAAAGGGCCGCGGCAAACTGTTCGTCGCTGTCCGGGCATGTCACCCCGAAGAGGGCCAGGCACTCCAGTCCGACCGCCAACGCGTCCTGATACCGGCCGGAAACCTGAAGCAGCTTGGAGTGGAGGCGATAGACCTGGGCGCGATCCGGATTGGACTCGGCCTTGCCCAAAATCAAGGTGAACAATTCCTGCGCCCGCTCGAAGCGGCCGGACAAATACTCGCATTCGGAAAGTTCCAGAGTGAGCGCGAAAGTGTCTTCGTAATGCGAGCTCCAGGCATCCCCCGGCAAGAGTGTCGTCGCCTCTGCCAGATAGTTGCGGGCTGAAGCATAGGCGGTGGCCGCCTTCGCCCTTCTCCCTGCCCGGAAATTAAGACGGCATAGGAAAATTCTTTCGCCTGGGTCTGTGATCAAGCTTATCCCCCTGTTGAACTGGTTTACTAATTCAAATATTCCTTCTTCAAGCAGCATTTCAGTTTTTCCAGATGCAAGAAGCCTCCCGATCCGAAGATGAATCTCTGCCCTGTTTGTCTCTGGTATCAGTGAATAGGCCGCTTCCTGGAGCCGGTCATGTAGAAATTTATAGGCATGGTCATAGGAAAAAATCAATCCTTCCCGTATAGGCTCATTCAGTTTCCTTGTCATCTCTTCTTCCGTTTCTGAAGATATCAATGACAATGTTTTCCTGTCAAACTTATTCCCTATACAGGCGGCAAGTTTTAACAGCTCCTGAGTTTGCGGACTCAGCCTTCTGATTTTTCCTGCCATCAGGTCTACTACATTATCTGTATATCCCTTCTCATTTATGTATTCAAGCTTCCATTGCCACTGATTAGACTTGTGGTCAAATATTAACAGATTTTCCTGGTACAGGGATAGTAAGAACTGTATCGTAAAAAAAGGATTGCCCCTGGTTTTTTCATACGCCAAAAGCGAAAGTGGCCCCACTCTTTCTCTATCGCTTTTCAAGGAATCACTGACCAGGCTGGTTATATCTTCTTCTTTCAAAGGAGAAAGCACAATATCTTTTACAGGCACATGGGCCTTTTTAATATTATCCAAAGTTAACATCAAAGGATGAGCCGCGTAAACTTCATTATCCCGGTAAGCGCCTATCAAAAGAATATATTTATTGACAGGATTGGTAACGATTTGCTGAATGAGTTGTAAGCTACCTCCATCTGCCCATTGAAGGTCATCTAAAAAAATGCTTAAGGGGTGTTGTCTTTGTGAAAAGATTCCTGTAAACTTTTCAAATGTCATATTAAACCTGTTACCGGATTCTGTCGGAGCAAGTTCAATCACTGCCGGCTGCTTGCCTGTCACTATCTCTAACTGCGGAATAATATCAATGATTATTTGACCGTTGATGCCAACCGCTTCCAATATCTTCTCTTTCCATTCCTTTATCTTTTCTTCCGATTCAGAAAGAATAATGCTAACCAGCTCTTTAAAAGCTTCTACAATGGTGGAGTATGGTATATCTCTTTTGTATTGATCGAACTTTCCTGAAATAAAAAAGCCTTTTCCCCTCACTATCGGTTTATGAAGTTCATTCACCAATGCTGTTTTTCCTATTCCCGAATATCCTGAAACAAATATTAGTTGAGGTGTTCCTGTCTTTACCATTTCCTCATAAGAATCAAGTAAAGAATTGATCTCCTTCTCTCTGCCATATATCTTCTGAGAGATATGAAGTTTTCCTGAAAAATCTTTTTCTCCCAAAGTGAAGGGTAGAACTTCATGCGCTTTTTCCAGTTGTTCCAGACATCGTTCAAGGTCATGCTTTAAACCTTCCATACTTTGATACCGGTCTTCGGCAAGTTTAGACATCAGCTTCGTGATAATATCTGAAATGATTTGTGGAATGAAAGGAGAAATTTCGGAGGGAGACTTAGGGATTCTAACCATATGGCTATACACCAATTCCAGGGGATCCTGAACCTTAAAAGGCAACTCCCCGGTAATCATCAGGTAAAAGGCTACTCCCAGGGAATACATATCCGTACGATAATCTAAAGCCCTGTTCATGCGGCCGGTTTGCTCCGGTGACATGTAGGGAAGGGTACCTTCTATAAATTCGGGATTGGGCAATGCCGGAGAATATTCCGTAGGAAGAAGCGATGCTATACCAAAATCTATGATTCTTATTTCGTCATTTGCAGGATTGATAAATATATTCTGGGGTTTAATATCTTTATGAATTATACCTTTCTCATGAAGCACAAAAAGACCCTTCGAAATTGGAATGGCAATTTTAAAAAACTCTCTTAATGAGAGTGGCCCCCCTTTAAGATATTGGTATAGCGTTTGACCTTTGAACTCTTCGTAAACAAGTGCTTCTGTATCAAAGGTCCGTTCTAAAGATATTGGTTTAAGCGTGCAGGAAGGATCCAGATTGGAAGCAAGCTCAAACTCGTGATCAAGCTGCTTTACTTGTTTTACATCTTTTAAAAAGGCAGATTTAATAATGACTGGTAATTCATCTTTACTCCGGATGGCTTCGTAAATGGAAAATGTGTTTTCTTCTACTATTTTTGTTATTTTAAAACCGGGAATAGCGTGCATAGCTGCCTTTATATCTTAAACTTACATTCTTAAATGTTGTTCAAATATATCCTTTTTTTGCTCAGCTCATTCCATAATAATATTTAATAAATCAAGCACAGATAGCCGGATGAAAAGGCTATTTATTCCCAGGTAATTGTTTGGTAGGGAGTGTAAACACTGGCATTTTTAATTATACTTTGCCGATTGATTATAACCCTGCTAAATATTTTTAATAGTCTACCCTTTTATTATTAAGGGCTTTAAATTACTTAAAACTTGTAAATCCTGAATGAGTTGGTTCGATAATAATCCAGTGTCCTCCACCAAGACAAAGCCTCTTATTCAGAGGCTTTTCTGCTTTAATGATTTTTGTATCGAAGCAATTTTGTAGTTTGTTAATTGATATCTTAACACCCTAGAAACTTCCTCAATGTCGATCCTTTCTAAAATTTAGGATATATTGAAAAATCATTATTATTCTTAAAGGATCATTATAATGGAAAATCAATTCTCCCTTCTGAGTGACTCAACAGATCTGAATCAACTAAATGAAATTATAGCTAAAGCTCAACCGGCAGATATAGCAGAAGCTATTCATGATCTTCGAGAAGACAATCAGAAAGAAATTTTCAATATCATTCCAATCAAAAAAGCAGTTGCTGTTTTTGAATTCCTTGACTTCGACATTAAGAAGAATTTAATCAACAAGCTAGATCATGAGCGT
>DATMOV010000336.1:0-2476 GCA_035568055.1 Cytophagaceae bacterium | reverse complement strand
GAAAGGAAAAGGCAAATCAGACTGGCTTCCGCTAAGAAGTATATCCAGATCACCTCTTTTCTGCAAAAACGGAATGACTTCCATAGCCCTGCTCAGATGTCCGTTGCCGGTACATTGAATAGCATATAGTATTTTCATTTTTGTGGAGCATTAAAGTTTTTAACACTAATATTCCTTGAACTGACTCCCGGATAAATTCCGGAAACTGATCTCATAAAGACTTTATCTAATACCCGAAAATAGATTCTGACTATTGAATTCATGATGCTGATTTTTGTCTGATCAATGCTTCTTTCAAAGAGATAATATCATTCTCAAGACTGGTATCAACTTCATCGTCATATTCTTCTTCAGTTGTCTCTTCTCCAATAAGCGCTTCGTTGTAATAAACAATTTTCCAATCGCCCTCATGGGTTTCCACTAAGGCGCTGAGTGTCTCCACCCAATCACCGGAATTCATGTATTCGACTTCGCCAATCTTCTTCAAAGCAGGCTGGTGAATATGACCACAAATAATTCCATCGCATTTTCTGATATTGGCAAGGCATACGAGCTGCTTTTCAAAATCGTCAATATATGAAACAGCGGATTTTACTTTCGCCTTCACAGCTTGAGAGAGAGAGTAATATGGAAGGCCTCTTTTTAACCTGTAATTATTGTATCGCTGATTCAGCCAAAGCAGAAAAGTATATCCGACATCTCCCAGCTTTGCCACCCATTTCAGGTTTGTAGTTACCGAATCGAATACATCTCCATGCACGATGTAATAACTTTTTCCGCAGGAATTATGAATGTAGTCACGCTGTATAGAAATATTGCCAATTCTGAAAGGAATAATGTGGTCCAGAAAATCATCGTGGTTGCCGCGTAAATAAATCACTTCTGTATTGTGACTGTCTATCATCTGGATCACTCGTTTGAAAAACCTGGAATGTGGCTTTTTCCACTTCCCGTATTTTTTCAATTGCCAGCCGTCGATGATGTCGCCGTTTAAAATGAGCGTGTCGCAGGTATTTACTTTAAGGAATTTTACCAGCTCTTTCGCCTTTGATCCTTCTGTGCCGAGATGCACATCAGAAATTACGATGGTTTTATAGTGGTTTTTCATTTTAGTTTTTATAAAATAACCACTTTCGTTTAATCAGGATGTTAAGCCCGTGTTATCAAATTATTAAATTTCCTTGCCTCTGTTTGATAACCTTAAAGTAATGAAATGGTAACATTCAATTAATATCATCCGATCATATTTGAGAAAAATCAAGCTATGAATAAAATAAAATTATTGCTTTTGGCGATTATTATCGGTGGATGTCAGGCAAGTTCAAAAGAAAATTTACAGATAGAACAAATCACAATAAAAGGAAGTGAAACTATGTATCCGCTTTCCAAAGAGCTTGCGCTGGAATTTGAAAACGAAAACAAACATTACAAGATCAATGTCACTGGTGGCGGCTCAGAAACGGGTATATCGGCATTAAAGCAAAAGAAGACTGATATCGCTATGTCATCGAGATCTCTTAAACTGGGAGAAAAATTATATTTCCAGGAAGATCATTTCCAATACCACGAAAAAATAATAGCCTATGATGCGCTGGCCGTAATCTGCAACAATAAAAATATTCTTAATGAATTGACTATTGAACAAATCAGACAGATATATACAGGAAAAATAAAAAACTGGAAGGAAATTGGCGGCGAAGATCTTCCTGTAATTCTATATTCGAGAGAACCCAGCTCCGGTACTTACGACTTCTTTAATGAATTTGTTCTTAATAATGAAAGGCTTGATTCCAATGTGATCAAAGTTCCAAATACAGAGGAATTGTCAAAAAAAATAAATCAAAATAAAGGAGCAATAGGATATATTGGATTAGGGCATCTGAATAAAAGTGTAAAAGCGATGAGTGTTTCAAGTGATGGAGGAACCTCATATACAGAACCCAGCCAATCCTCGGTACAAAACAGAAAATATCCTGTTATCAGGCCTTTGTATTTTTATTACCTGTCGGAAAATGAATTGAAATTGAAGGCGTTCATTAATTATGTCCTCTCGGAAGAAGGGCAGAATGTAGTGTTACGGTTAAATTATGTGCCATTGAAAAATTACATGATACAAGGAAGAATTCTTCCTCCATTGTAATTTGAGCCTGCCAACAACTGACATAAGATTTTTATTTCACATAATAATTTAGAGACGGCTGTAGTGTGTCCATATGCCTGGGAAACGAAAGTCATCCGATGACTCACATACAAAAATTGAAAAATGGGCAAGATCTACCAGCCATCGGATAACCAGACAGAGAATTGAATCCTATATACTTATTATAATCTGCTAAATTGGTTTAAACCTCCCAGATCTGTTGCTATCCTTTGATAATCAGAATTATTTTTTATATTTATCAGAGTAAGAAGCTCCTTTACCTTAAATCACAACATCCGTTTAACATTACGTTTGTAAATGCGAGTTGTTGTCATT
>DATMOV010000335.1:0-5837 GCA_035568055.1 Cytophagaceae bacterium | reverse complement strand
GGTTTACTGTAATAACTTTTATCAGGATCCTGGTCTGCAAAAGGCCGTGTATCCCAGTGCGCAGCGAGTATGATGCGTTTAGGTGCATCCGGCTTATAAGATGCAATGATATTTCTCAGGGTCAATTTCTTTCCATCGTAGGCATTTACGTCAAAATTCTGCACGGTTACCTTTGCGCCTGACTGCCTGAAAGAATTTATCAGATAATCCCCACATCTGTCATGACCTGGTGTATTGGGCACGCGCGGGCCAAACTTCACCTGTGCGCTTACAAACTGATAAGCTGAGTCGGAATTGAAAACAGGCGCAGGCACACGCTCCGGATTGTTTATTTTTTTCTTTTCCTTATCAGGTCCCGGGCAGCCCATAATTCCTGCACAAAGAAGAATAATGAGAAATTGTGATTTGTGATTTGTGATTTGTGATTTATTCTTCATAAGCCCAGTCAATTCCTGTTTTCATATCTTTAATAGCAAGTCCGGATTCTTTAAAATAAGTCCTGATCTCATTTACTTTGTCATATTGTTTCTGCTCTTTTGCTTCTTTATAAATAGAAAGCATAGCATTAATAAGGCTTTCTGTATCTGTAATCTTCTCTTCCGACAAGCCCAGAATATTTTCAGTTACTTCTTTAAAAGTAACTATCATTCTTTCAAAGATATTTTGTTCAAGCTTGCCGCTATCAAGACTGACCGTATGAAATTGATTTATTTTTTTCAGCAGGTTAAAAAGAGATGCAATCGTAATGGCCGTATTAAGATCATCCTGCATACCTTCGTAGCAAGCCTCACAAAGTTTGGAGATCTCTTCATTCAAAGCTTTATCTTTTAATGAATCCGCCGCACCTGTATATTTAAGATTATTTAAAATACGAAGTCCATTAATTAGTTTTTTGTATCCTTTCTGCGCGGCAAGCAGCGCCTCGTTGGAAAAATCGAGCGTACTGCGGTAATGAGCCTGTAGTATAAAGAAACGGATAGTCATCGGGCTATATGCTCTTTCCAGAATAGCATGAGTACCTGTGAAGAGCTGGTCCATGGTAATGAAATTATTCAGGGACTTGCTCATTTTTTGTCCATTGATGGTCACCATATTATTATGCATCCAGTATTTTGCCGGCGCTATTTTATTGGTGGCCTTGGCTTGAGCGATCTCACATTCGTGGTGAGGAAACATCAGGTCCATTCCACCGCCATGTATGTCGAAATGAGTTCCGAGGTATTTGCTGCTCATGGCTGAACATTCCAGATGCCAGCCAGGAAAGCCTTCTCCCCATGGTGAATCCCATCGCATGATATGTCCTGGTGATGCCTTCTTCCAAAGAGCGAAATCCAGCGGACTCTTTTTTTCTTTTTGTCCGTCAAGGTCTCTGGTACCTGAAAGCAGGTCAGCCACTATTCTGCCTGAAAGCTTTCCATAATCTTCTGTCCTGGCGTATTTTTCTACATTAAAATATACAGAGCCATCGATGATGTATGCGAATCCATTCTTCAGGATGGTTTCTGTCATCTTGATCTGTTCCTGAATATGTGCTGAGGCATGAGGTTCTATACTGGGTGATTTCACATTAAGCTTGTGCATAGCCTGATGGTAACACTCGGTATAATGCTGTACCACTTCCATTGGTTCCAGTTTCTCCAGTTTGGCTTTCTTTTCTATTTTATCTTCGCCATCATCAGAATCATGTTCCAGGTGACCTACATCGGTAATATTTCTTACATACCTGACTTTGTATCCTGAATGCTGAAGATATCTGAAGAGTATATCAAAAGTAATAGCGGCTCTTGCATGACCAAGATGCGCCTCTCCATATACAGTGGGGCCACAAACATACATCCCCACAAACGGAGCATTGAGAGGTTTAAATATTTCTTTAGTTCTGCTTAATGTATTATAAATCTTTAATTCACTCATCATGATGCAAATTAATAAAAAATAGTTTTAATGATTATTTATCAAAAGAGTAAACTCCTTCGAGAGGAAAATGGTCTGAATATTTTATTTCGTTATGGGTGGTAAAGCTCCTGATCTTCAATTCAGGCGAAGCAAACTGTTGATCAATCCGCAGATATAATTTGCCGTTATAGGTAAACCCCATTCCATTGCCCGCTTTTTCGAATGAATTGTTCAGGTGCTTTCTTAGGGTCTGATAGCTGTAACTGTAAGGAGTGTCATTCAGGTCGCCACAGACAATTACCGGATAAGGACAATTGTCAATATGAGCAGCCAATGCCTTGATCTGTGTAGTTCTTTGTATAGCGCCTTTTTTCAGTTTTTTAAGAACTTCCTTCCATAAGTCTCCAAGAAAGGAAACCTCCTCTTCCTCGATAGACATAGATTGCAGGTGCATATTATATACTCTGATAGTATCTTTCTGAAAAACAATATCTGCGAACATGATCTGATTATTGGTTCGCACGCTTAATTTAAGATAACCATGATTGACAATGGGAAGCTTGCTGAATATAGCCATTCCGAAAGATGAATTGCTGTCAGTATTGACTAAAAATGGGACGTAATTATAATAAGGATATTCCTTTTCCAGTTTTGTGATAGTATTATAAATACTGGATTTCTTGTCGTTATAGAATTCTTCCAGGCACAAGATCTGCGCATCTGAAGATGCCAGCCACTGAATCATTTTTTTTGAAGAGTTCTTATTTTCATCCTGAAGATGTGCGTAAGTATTAAAAACGCGGACATTGTAATTGATTATTTTAAGTCCGCTTGCCTTTTCTTTCTTATTAAAACTGTGTGCAATTGTTCTGCTGATGAAACTATAACCTGCCAGAATCACTATTAGAGAAAGCAAAGATTTGCGCCAGTTTTTAAACAGCCAGTAGATGATGAAAGCAAAATTAAGAATAATAAAAGCAGGTATCAGGAATGGAAGAAATGCGGCTAGCCACAGCTCCGACGGAGGTATATGAGGAGTATAATACAATAAAACAGTTATTATCGCAATAAAAATATTAAGCGGGAAAAGAAATCCTGTTTTCAAAGATGTACATTTCTAATTTGTGCCGGTTACAAACTTATAAATATAATATTGATTTGTTTTTGAATTATTTTGCTTTAAACAGAGTTTTTAATTAGCTTTGCATTGCAAGTATTATTTACGTGATGAAGAGGGGACGGAAGTCCCCTCTTTTTATTGCTAACTTCGAGGAAATGGACTTAAAAGCGAAAATAGAGGAGCTAACTGGTCAATATCTTGACAATCCGGCTCTCTTTTTAGTGGAAGTTCTGATTAGCGGCAACCCTCACATGAGAAAGATCATGGTAATTCTCGATGGAGATCCTGCTGTTACCATAGATGAGTGTGCAAGTGTCAGCAGAAGGCTGGGGCATGAATTGGAAGAAAGCAATATTATAGATTCTCCTTATTTACTGGAGGTTGGTTCTCCAGGACTTGATCAGCCAATAAAGCTGAAAAGGCAATATGACAAAAACGTAGGCAGGAAATTATCAGTAATGCTTGCCGACAATAGTATAAAAACAGGAAAACTGGAACAGGTAAAGCCGGATTCTATAATCATCCAGGCTGAGGAGAAAGAAAAAAAGAGTAATGGTAAACCTGGGAAAAAGATTTTAATAGTACCGGTAGAGATACCATTCAATGATATTAAAAAGTCAAATGTTGTAGTTTCATTTAATTAATAAACATGGAAAGTTCAATATTAATAGATTCGTTTGCGGAATTCGCGAAGTTTAAAAACATCGATCGTCCAACGATGATCAGGATACTGGAAGATGTCTTCCGTACAATGATCAGAAAAAAATTCGTGAACGACGAAAATTTCGATGTTATCATCAACGTCGATAAGGGAGACCTTGAAATCTGGCGTATCAGAGAAATTGTCGACGATGAGTTCGCTGAAGACAGCTTCGATTACGATGAGAACAAACATATTTCATTAACGGAAGCCAGAAAAATCCAGGCCGATTTTGATATCGGGGAGGAAGTGGCTGAAGAAGTTAAGCTCATAGATTTCGGAAGAAGGCTGGTGATGACTGCCCGCCAGACATTGATACAAAAAATCAAAGACCTTGAGAAAGATATCCTGTTCCAGAAATATAAAGAGCTGGTAGGAGAAATCATTACAGGAGAAACCTATCAGATATTAAACAGGGAGATCCTGCTTATCGATGCCGAAGGCAACGAGCTGATCCTGCCAAGAGGCGAGCAGATTCCTAAAGACAGGTTCAGAAAAGGAGATTCTGTGAGGGCCATCGTACATAGAGTGGAAATGCATAACGGAAATCCCAGGATCATACTTTCCAGAACATCTCCTCAATTCCTTGAAAGATTATTTGAAAGCGAAGTTCCTGAAGTTTATGATGGGCTGATCTCCATTAAAAAAGTGGTAAGAGAGCCGGGCGAAAGAGCTAAGGTGGCCGTTGAATCTTATGATGACAGAGTGGATCCGGTAGGAGCATGTGTTGGTATGAAAGGATCAAGAATACACAGCATCGTACGCGAGCTTGAAAATGAAAATATAGACGTGATCAATTTCACGGATAATCTTGAACTTTATATCTCAAGGGCATTAAGCCCTGCAAAGCTTACCAGCATGAAGATAGACCATGAAGAAGGAAGGGTTTCAGTGTACCTGAAACCAGACCAGGTTTCTCTTGCGATAGGCAAAGGCGGACAAAACATCAAGCTTGCCAGCAAACTGGTGGGTATGGAAATTGATGTATTCAGAGAATTAAATGACGGTGAGGATGAAGATGTAGCACTAAGTGAATTCCGGGATGAAATAGAAGTATGGATTCTTGAAGAGCTTAAACGTATAGGGCTGGATACCGCAAAAAGCGTGCTCGCCCTTAGCAAAGAAGATCTGCTCAGAAGGACAGAGCTTGAAGAAGCAACCATCGATGATTTGCTTGGTATTTTAAAACAGGAGTTCGAATAGGCCATTTAGATATAATAGTCTGATAAAAAATTAAAAAAGGGAAATCAACGGAATGTCAGAAGAAAAAATGATGAGACTAAGCCAGGTGGCTCGAAACCTCAATGTGGGAACATCCACCATTGCGGAGCACCTTGCTGCGAAAGGCTTTAATATTGAGAACAACCCAAATTCCAAAATTACGGTTGAGCAATATAACATGCTGCTCAAAGAATTTGAATCATCCGCCAGTGACAAAAAAGAAGCAGCCAACAAAAACATTGGAACTAAACGAGGTGACAGTGTAGTGATCAAATCCGATTTCCCGAATTCTAAAAAGAATAAAGACGAGGAAGAAGAAATATTTATCAAAAATCTTTCCACGCAATCTACCCAAAGAGACAAAGATGAAACCGCTCAGAAAGAAATAAAGAAAAAGGCTGAAACAGAAAAAGAAGCAGAAAAAGAGATAAAAGAAATTAGTATTGAAGAGGACACTTCCTCATCTAAAGTAAAATTACAAGGGATTAAAGTTGTAGGAAAAATAGAGCTTGGCGAGAAGAAAACCACCAAGTCTACAAAAACCAAAGAGGAAAAAGTATCGAAGAAAACAACAGAAACTCCTGAGATAATTGAAAAACCGGTTAAAAAAGAAGAAAAGGAAAAGCCTGCGGTAAAAGAAAAAGAGAAAAAGGAAAAAGTCGCTGAAAAAGAACCAGAAAAGCACGAAGAAGAAGTGCTCGTTGGAGCAAAAGCTGATACGCTGAAAGGCCTTACAGTGCTGGGCAAAATCGAACTTCCTGAAAAAGCAAAAAAGAAGGAAGATGGCATTCCGGAAACCCATAAGAATAAGAAAAAGAGAAAACGTGTAAGAATAGGTCTGCAAAAAGGGGAATCAAAACCCGGAGGACCGGCTACTGTCAATCCTCCAAGAATTGTCAA
>DATMOV010000334.1:0-5368 GCA_035568055.1 Cytophagaceae bacterium | reverse complement strand
TGCTCAAAAAAAGGCAAGGCTTTTCTGTAATGCTCCAGTTTATATTCTCTGTCTCCATTGCTCTTCAATGATTTGGTGTCCTGGGAATATCCAGTCGAACAAAAAATAATAAGCGCTAAAAATATCGTAAGAATTATCTTCATTGTTTTATTTTTTTACTTGTATAATTTTTATTTACCGGTTACTTCAAATTCAGTTCTTCTGTTCAGTTCTCTTCCCTCTTCTTCGTCATCATTCGTTGCCAGGGGCACTTCCTCGCCATATCCATGGGCAGACAGCCTTGATTTATCAATGCCTTTTCCCACCAGCCAGTTTACTACCGATTGAGACCTGCGCTGAGATAATAATTTATTATATTCATTGGAACCTTTAGCATCAGTATGGCCACCTATTTCAACTTTTAGCGCCGGATTATCCTGCAGCAGCTTCAACAGTTTATTAAGCTCAATGTAAGATTCCGGCTTAAGGGTAGCCTTATCAAAATCATAATAAATATTCCTGAGAATGAATTTAGTGCCCACTTCCAGTTTTTTCAGTTCGAGGTCATTGACCAGCTCCACTTTTTCAGGGCCGTTAGAAGGAACGGTAATGGCTTTAGAAGTAAAGCCATACACTTCTTTTTGAGCAGTTATGCTGAAGCTTCGTTCTTTATCGCCGGATGTTTCGTAGCTATATTTTCCGTCAGCGCCGGTGGTAATTTCTTTCAGCGTTTTATTACCCTCCATGATATGCACTTTGGCACTCAATGGATTTCCGGTAGCTTTATCATATACTGTACCCTTCAGCACTACAGGATACAATTTCACAGGTTTGACCTCGATCACAGCAACCGGGGTTGTATCTTTGACAGCTATTTCTTTTTTCAGGAGTACTTCCATCTTCTTTACGAGCTTGTGATAATCTTTACGCTCAGGCATGGTGATCATGTAAATATCCTTTTCGCCAAGCCCGTCTTCACGAATGGAGGCATAATAACCATGACGGCCATCACCTGACAATACGAAATAAATATCATCATCCGCGGTATTGATCGGGTAACCTATATTTTCAGGCTCGCCCCATTTGCTGGTAGCGGAGTCAAAAACGGATTTAAAAATATCATAACCGCCCATGCCCTTATGCGCACGGGAACTGAAATATAAAGTCTTTCCATCCAGGTCCATAAATGGCCCGTCCTCGTCATCAGCAGTATTGATGGTTGTTCCCAGATTAACAGCTTTAGCCCAATCCCCCTTTTTATCCTGGTGGCTCATGTAAATATCAAATCCGCCATGTCCGCCTTCCCTGTTACTGGTAAAAAACACGGTACCTCCATCAGGTGTGATACAAATTGAAGTTTCACCATATTTTGTATTGATACTGCCAGGCATAAGATATGGTTTGGACCAGCTGCTGTCTTTCTTTAGTTTGCAATATTTAATATCACCCTGCCCGGTTCCATCATATGTAAAAAGCTCTTTACCATCAGCTGACAGTCCTATACTGGCATCGTGGCCTGCCGTGTTAATATTTGTACCTATGTTTTTGGGTGCCGACCATTTTCCGTCCACCTTCTCTGTGATGTAAATATCTTCGTTAAACTCACCGTTTTCATCTATCTCTCCGCCCGTGGAGCCTTCTCTTCTGGAGGTAAAGATCATGATAGATTCATCAGCGGAAATTACAGGAGCGAAATCGGGGTATGCCGAATTTATTGGTGCGCCCAGATTTTCTATTTTTGCATTGACCGGTTTGGCTACCAGTTCTTTTCCAACGTTGCATTCGAAGATCTCCCGATCAATATGTTTATGAAAAGCATGATCTTTATGCAAAGTTTTTCTGCACAGCTCATAATTCTCTATTGCTTTATCCCACATCATATTTATGTGGTATGACTCTGCCAGGAATTTATGAATATCGGGGTCTACGGTAGGTTTAAGCTTAAAAGCTTTTTCGAGATATTTGAGGGAGCGGTGTTTATAAACCGTTTCAAGGTAAAGCTTACCTATCATGAAATTGGTTTCGGGATTTTCCGGATTTTTTTCAAGAGCCTTCAGATAAAAAACCAATGCATTTCTTTTATCGCCTTTTAAAAGGTTATCCTGTGCTTCTTTAATAAGCCTTTTCTCATTCTGAGCATAAGAAACTGAAAAAGAGCAAACTGACAATACGAAGAATAAAAAATATTTTAGAACTGATTTCATCCTGGATTTATAAGGTCATATATCTTAATTTATATACCAAAATATAAATTTTACTCTAAAACTAAGTTTTAAATACAAAAAATACAATTAATTTCCTATAATTTCAAACTCTGTCCGACGATTAAGCTGCCTTCCCTCGTCAGTATCATTAGTGGCCATTGGCTTTTCAAAACCATACCCTGCAGATTTCAGCCTGTCTGCTTTTATACCTTTCTGAATGAGGTAGTCCACTACAGATTGAGCTCTTTTTCCTGAAAGCTCTTTGTTGTATTCCGCAGAACCTTTGTTATCTGTATGTCCGGATACTTCAATTTTAAGAGCAGGAATGTCAACCAGCAATTGGTATAACGTTTCAAGCTCAAGGGAAGACTCAGGCCTGAGTGTAGCTTTATCGAAATCAAAGAAGATATTTCTGAGCACGATCTTAGTTCCTATTTTGACTTTTTTAAGGTCAACATCTTTAACAATTTCCTGATAGTTTGTGCTTTGCGGGATATCAAAATTTTCTGAATGAAACAGGTAATCCTGTTTCTGAACCCGTATACCATAATTTTTACCAGAGGGAAGCACTACAAGGTAGGCACCGGTTGCCTTATTGGTTTTCAACTCCGAGATGACCTCATTTTTTTCGTTATCTACCACTTCAAGGTCTGCTTCCAGCACTTCTTTAGTGAGCGCATCTTTTACGGTACCTTTCAAAATAGTGATAGGATTGAATGATTCTACTTTAGCCACCATCGTCATCTTCTTTCTACCGGTTTCTGTATTGGATGCGATGGTAACATCTTTGGAGGTCACTTCGGCAAGCACTTCCGGCTTAGGCATTGAAACAAGATAAATATCCGTCTCTCCTAAACCTCCCTCTCTCTCAGAGGAATAGTAACCGTGGCGGTTATCGGCAGAAAGTACGAAATAAATATCATCATCAGCCGTGTTAATAGGATAACCCAAATTTTCAGGCTGGCTCCATGTCCCATTATCGAGAAGTGAGGTTTTATAAATATCGAACATGCCCATTCCCGCATGGCCTTCCGAACTGAAATACAAAGTTCTTCCATCGGGGTGAATAAATGGCGCATCATCATCATATTCTGTATTGATAGGTTTTCCAACATTAACAGCTTCTCCCCACTTACCTTTTTTGTCCTTTTTGCTCATATAAATATCCAGCCCCCCCATTCCACCGTCTCTGTTACTCGTAAAGTAGATAATCTTGCCATCGGCCGTCATAGAAACAGATCTTTCTGCTGCTTTGGTATTAACATTTTTACCCAGGCCCTCCGGCTTTGTCCAACTCACTCCATCAAATTTTGATAAAAATATATCTCCGCCATTGTCAGATTTGTATATAAAAACCTGGCTACCGTCAGGTGAAAGTGCTATACTGGCATCATGACCGTCTGTATTGATTGTCTTTCCAATATTTTCTGGCTTGGCCCATACGCCATTTTTATTGTATGATATATAAATATCCTCATACAGCCTGTTGGTTTCATCTAAAGCTCCCCCTGTGGAACCGGGTCTTCTGGAAGAAAATATCAGAATGGATTCATCTGCTGAAATAACAGGACCAAAGTCTTCATCTTTTGAATTGATAACAGGCCCCAAATTTTCAATCTTGGCTTTGACAGGATTTTTCATGTATTCTATCCCATTTTCACATTCGTAGATTTTTCTGTCTATATCCGTCAGTTGATCGGTATTTTTTTTATCGATCATTGATTTGGATAATTTGTAATACTTCAGCGCTTCAGGAAATTTATGATTAAATTGATAGGCAACTGCAAGCTTTAACTTGATATCGGGGTCAATCGCCGGATTGGCTTTTTCTGCTTTCTCAAGATAGACCAGGGCTTTATGTTTGTGAATGCTTTTCAGATAACAAACACCTATTTTATAATTTGCCTCCGCGTTATTAGGTTCCAATTTAAGAACTTCCATATATACAGGAATCGCGTTCTTATATTGTTTCTGCTCATACATCGTATTGGCATTTTTCAGAAACTTCTTGACATTCTGCCCGAAAGATGTTCCGACCAATACGATGGTCAGAAGTAAAACAAGGAATCCTGATTTTATCATAATCTGATTTATTTTAAAATATTTATTTCAACTCTGCGGTTTTTTGACCGGCCTTCATCGGTTTCATTTGTTTCAATAGGATGCACCTCACCAAAACCGATTATTTTAATTCTCTCAGCCTTTATACCTCTTGCGACAAGAAACTGTTTCACTATGGCAACCCTTTTCTCTGATAAGGTTTTATTATATGCCTCATTTCCTACATTATCGGTATGCCCTTCAATAGATATCCTGATATCTTTCTGCGATTTAAGCAGCAACACCCATCTTTCAAGCATTTTTTTAGAAAACTCATTGATCTGAGAGCTATTAAATTCAAAGTAAATGAAAGGCATCTTTTTAAGCACTGTATCCTCCAGGCTCATAAAATCTTCTTCCGCTTTCTTTACTGAATCCTTCGGATGGGTATAATAGTAACCTTCGCAGCCAACTGTTCTTTGATCTTTTTTGAGTGATTCAATGATAATCAGCTCTGTTCTGCGATTTTGCCGGCGGCCTTCCTCCGTATCATTAGACGCCACAGGAAACTTCTCTCCATAACCTTTTGCACACAATCTTTTTGGGTCTATACCTTTGGATATCAGATATCTCACGACAGATTCAGACCTGTGTTCGGATAAATCCTGATTTGCATCATCATTGCCGACATTGTCTGTATGCCCCGCGATTTCGACAATCAGAGATGGATTTTCTTTGAGCATAGTTACAAGTCTGTCAAGCTCGGTAAATGATTCTTTTTTAAGATCCGATTTACTGAAATCGAAGAATACATTATTAAGCACTGTAAGGCTTCCGGTCTTTAACGGCTCCAGCGCAATGTCTTTAATCACTTCAAAATATTCTTCTGAATATGGTATATCTATGTTTTCTGAATGGGATAAATGGTTTTCAGCATCCACGGAAATTCCATAGTTTTTACCCGGGGGAATGATCACCGTATACTTTCCTGTAAAGCTGTTGGAGTTGTAAACTCCTATGACCTGGTTGGTTTCATTATCCGTCACAGTAAGTGTCGCAGCCAGCGCATGACCGCTTTCCTTTGACGTTATCTTACCTTTTAATACAATGAGAGAAACATTTTTAGGTTTAGGACGGTGAAGGAC
>DATMOV010000333.1:0-5405 GCA_035568055.1 Cytophagaceae bacterium | reverse complement strand
ATCCAGGCTGGCTTCTATCAGGCTTCTGGCGTATTGGGATTCTTGTCTTTTTGCTGTTTCCATAGTATGTTACTTGGCCTTTTTACGAATGCTGTTTATTCATTTGAATTTCCAATTTCTTCAATGGGGCTTCGCCTTTTGTCTTTCAGTTGTTTGAAATGAGAAGGCGAAAGCCCTGTTACCTTTTTAAACTGATTGGATAAATGCGCAACACTGCTGTAATGCATCTTATAGGAAATTTCCGTAAGGTTAAGCTCATCATACAAGAGCAATTCCTTTACTCTTTCAATTTTATGGATGATGATGAACTGCTGTATGGTAATACCCTTTACTTCTGAAAATAAATTTGACAGGTAGGTGTAATCGTATTTTAATTTTTCACTGATGTAATCGGAATAATTCATTTTGGGCGATTCATCTGAATAGTGGATCATTTCTGTGATCACATTATTTATTTTTTCAATTAATACAGCCCTCTTGTCGTCCATTAATTCAAGTCCTGAATTTAATAAACCGGCTTTTAGCTGCTCCCTCTGCTCTGAGGAAAGATCTTCCATGATTTCCACTTCACCTAAATCAACCACGATAAAGTGCAGTCCGAGCTTTTTTAACTCTTCTTTCACTGCCATTTTGCAGCGGTTGCTTACCATGTATTTGATATATATCTTCAATGAAGGCCTGTTTTTAACCAGATGTTGGTAAAGGTCGGACATTCCATCTGTTAAAGTGTTACATATCGATGAATATATCTTACACAATTCACAGATTTGGAAGTCGCAGGCCTTTGTAATTAATTATGTAAGCCGCTTTAGGAAGAGCTTTGCTTATATATTAGCAAAGGGAACTTTTCCATGAACTGATGAGCTATCTACACCCAATTGCTAAAGGAGCACAAAAGGTTGACTTTATCGCCGACAAAACTTATGAAGTAACTCCGTTACTACAACCCGTTTCTGATGCGATGAATCAGTTCGCAAAAGATTTTGATAAGTGGGAAGTAAATAAACCACAAAGCATTTTGAAAAAATCCTTTCCACCTTTCGGACTTTCAGAAGGACAAATTTTTTCCGAGTGTGATTTGATTTACATTTTCAACGATCTGATGTTTTGGGGAGCAAGAAATGTGGACGGAAGAGGTTTTGACAAAGAAGAAAATCGACCAACCAACTTGGAGATTCTTCCGAGAAGAAAATAATATACATCTAATTGTTTAGTATCCTGATGTAAAACCGGAAGACAATTAGATAAATTAAGGGAGAGGAATCCCTCCCTTAATTTATTAATACCTTATAAATAAAAGATTTAATGATGTAACTGCTTTAAATTTGTATAAAAGGGGTTCGGAATTTTGACCATAGGGTCTACGAGCATTAAAAAGCCTGATTTCATAAAGATTTCAGGTTTTTTGGGATTCGATAACTCCAATGCCTTTGTGTCCTTTTGATTATTTTTTAAAACAAACTTTAAATGTGGAACCCTTTCCCAACTCACTTGCAACCGCAATTTTTCCTCCGGCATTAGTGATTATTTTTTTTACCAGGAATAAGCCTATTCCACTTCCTTCAACATGATCGTGTCTGCGTTTGAACTTTAAAAATATTTCCCCTATTTTATCTTTGTCCAGACCTAAGCCATTATCCTGAACGGAAAGGATAATAAAGTCATTTGATTTTTCTGTTCTTATATTCAGTTCAAGCTCCCGGTCAGGTGATCTATACTTAATAGCATTACTCAAAATATTTAATAGTATGCTCCTTAAATTCTTTTTAGAAAATGGAATTTCCGGCTCTTTAAGATCAATATTAATTTTCGCATTCGATTCTAGTAATTTATCTTTTAAACTAAATTTAACTTCTTCCAGAAGATCCTTTAAAATAATATTTTCTCTCTCATCAATTTCATTCTCAATTTTGGTGATATCCGAAAGCTCGTTGATTGTTTCTTTGAGCTTGGTAACAGATTCATCAATCAAACCCGTTATCTCTTTTGCTGCTATATTTTCCGGATCGCTTATATCTTTCAAAGAGGCAATAAGTCCGCTCACATTATTTAATGGTCCTTTCAGATCATGAGAAGCGGAATAAATAAAAGTATCATGATCTGCGTTTATCTTAGTCAGTTTATCCTGTGCCCTTTTTAATTCAGTTATGTCATTAAAAGTGATGATAGCACCATCATTTTGATTATTCTGTTCTTTGATATAAGGCAAGATCACCATCTGATACCACCTGCCGTCAGTTGTTTGTATCTCTTTTTCATTTGCAATTGAAGCCAAAATAACATTGTTTATATCATCAATCAGAGTCCCAAATTTTATGTTGGTTGAAATATCACTTAGAGGACGTCCGACATCGCTTTCTTTAAGGTTGATCTGTTTAATTGCAGAGGGCGTGAATTTTCTTACAATAAGATTATTATCCACATATAGCTGTCCGTTTATAGTGCCTTTGAAATAATTATTTAAGTCATCATTCAATTCGGCCAATTCTTTTATTTTTAACTGATATTCATTGTTTACAGTTTGCAACTCTTCATTTACGGACTGAAGCTCTTCATTGGTACTTTGCATTTCTTCATTGCTGGAAATAAGCTCTTCATTGTAAGAAGAGATATTATCATTGGATACTTCCAGCGCATCGTAGGCATCTTTGAGTTTTTGTTTGGTTTCCGCGAGTTCGTTTTTCATGTCTTCGAGGTAGCGAAGGGTGTGCGCTTCCATATTGAAGACTTCAAGGTCTTTTTCAGTAATTTCTTTCGCTTCGTCCTTGCCAAAAAGAACAAGAATAACTCTTTGTACAGAAGTATTTTCAGATAGGAAAGGTTTTACAAAAACATTTACCGAGTGTATTGATTCATTTCTTTTGAAGTTCACTTCCTTTATAATTACCTTTTTATTCTGGTTCAGTGCTTTCCGCAGGGTGGTTGACGTGGCTATGGAAAGTTCTTCGGGTAACATTTCAAGCAGGTTGAAATTAAAAATTTTAGGGAGCAGGTACTTCTCGTAGTTACCGAAGGATTGTATGATTTTAAAATCCCTATCAACACATATTCCTGCTTCATAACCGGATTCTTCCAGAAGTGTCTGATCGATGATTTCTATAAGTTTATTATTTGTGAGACTTTTTGGAGAAGTCAAGCTAAGCGTTGAATTAACCAATTGCTTATCAAAGGTAGGAGTATTATAAGTTGTGTCCCGCAAATTGCGGACTACCTCAGTACTTTTATAAATTTTCCATTTCTTATCTATCTCCGTAAATGATTTTTTCAAATCTCCCAGGCTTTCGCTTGGGCCTAAGAATAAATAGCCTCCCAGGTTGAGGCAGAAATGAAGTGAGGTGAGTATTTTCTTTTGTAATAAAGGATTAACATATATCAGCAGATTCCGGCAGCTTATAAGATCTATTTTACCATAAGGAGGCTGTTTTACAATATCATGGTCAGCAAAAATGATCATTTTTCTTATACTGTCCCTTATCTTATATTTATTGTCTTGCTTAATAAAGAACTTATTGAGCCTCTCCTCTGAAACATCCTTGGTAATATTTTCAGCATATACACCTTTAGCTGCATGGAGCAGGGCTGCTTTGTCAATATCACTGGCAAAGATCTTTACCTCTAGATTTTTTTTGATCTCTGTCAGATGCTCTATTATGAGAATGGCAAATGAATAAGCCTCTTCTCCGGTAGCGCACCCTACAATCCAAATCTTCAGAGTATCTACCAATAATTTATTTTCAGTAATTTCCGGAATTACTTTTTCTTTTATTATTTCAAACGCTTCAGTATCTCTGAAAAACTTAGTGACGCTTATGAGAAATTCTTTGGCAAGAATATTTATTTCAGAAGGATTGGTCTTTAAAAAATCAATATAACCGGCCAGTGTACTTATCTTGTTCCGGGTCATTCTTATGACTATCCTTCTTATGATAGTGGGACGCTTATAATCTGTGAAATCCAGTGGTGTATGTTGCTGGATCAGATTAAGGATCTCAAGCAATGCAGTTTCATCATTTTCTGTAATTTTATTGGTAAAATTATTTTCTAATGCATCCCGCTTTAAATAGGCTATAATTTCTTCGGGAATTAACTGCGGGGCAAGAATAAAATCCACATTGCCTGATTCGATAGCGCTATTAGGCATTCCATTAAACTTTGCACTTTCAGGATCCTGTGCTATTACTAATCCTCCGGATTTTTTTATGGCGGCTATACCTTTGGTTCCATCCGTGCCTGTGCCTGAAAGTATGACGGCAATGCTTTTATTTCCCTGATTTTCCGCTAATGAATTTAAAAATATATCTATTGCCGTATTTGGTTGCAATGGTCGAATATCCGCTAAAACCAATCTTCTATTACTGATGGTCATATTCTTTCCTCTGGGCATCAGATATACACAATTCGGCTCTATGTACATATCGTTTTCTGCCTCGAATATTTTCAGCTTGCTGTGTTTGGCAAGTAGTTCAGCCATAAAGCTCTTATGGTCTGGGGAGAGATGCTGAATAATTACATAGGAAGCACCATCCTCCGGAGTATGGTCAAAAAGTAAATGAATGGCTTCCATGCCCCCTGCTGAAGCTCCTATCGCTATTATATACAGGTCTTTATTATGTTCAGTAATATTTAATGTCATTTTGCTGGGAATTTAAAGAGTTATCATTGAATTATTATTTTAAATTGGTTTTGATAATTAATGCACTTTCAGCAGGAGTATTGCAGCCGGCGAAGAATAAACTGATTATGAATACAGATGACGGAATTGCCAGGATTGATTTCTTCATTTCATTTTGATTTAAAAATGAAATGATTTTCATAATGCAAAGTTGCTCATCTGCAAGAGGCAAGTGTTACATAATTCAGGAAAAGATTTATATAATTCACACAAATTGGCCATAATTGAATTATTATTTAAATTGATTGTGATATTAATGATTTTCAGGTAGATACCTGAAGCCGATAAAAAACAGGGTCGGAATTGCAAAAAGAAGTTTCCCTTAAGAATTGTCGAATAGAATAGAATAGAATAGAATAAAAAATGCATCCATAGTCATTTAAATATTTATTTTATCAAGTAAATATTTATTTTATCAAGAATCATTATAACTAAATAACCTTGATAAAGGTTGTGCTTCATCGAAAGTTTAATTTTGTTAGCCCAATAATGATTAATATACGAAAGGTAACTATATGTTTTGATTAAGTGAAAACAGAAAATCATTATTGGACTTAATATTTCCGATAGATATACCTTGCTTTTTATCTTATGGTTCTATATTGTGTAAGCAAAAGAAAAATAGAAAACCGTTCAATAATTGAAATTTGCAAATGATATAGCAAGCGATCCACCTCTAATCACGAACAAAGGTGTCCTTGGTTACTGTTTTAATAACTCCTTCTTTTATAGG
>DATMOV010000332.1:0-7912 GCA_035568055.1 Cytophagaceae bacterium | reverse complement strand
CTTTTGCCTGCTTCACTCGCTACAGGTATTGGATCGGATGTTCAAAGACCTTTAGCAACTGTTATTGTCTATGGTTTGTTTGCAGCTACCGCCATTACGTTATTTGTTTTACCGGCGTTATATTATATGATTGAAAAAAAGTGGGGAAAGGATTTTACTATTAATACTGATAACAGCAAATGAAAAATAATATCAGATATATAATTTTAAAAACGCTGGTGAGCGCTCTTGTTTCCCTCCCTTTCTACAGTGGGGCCTTGTTTGCACAAATTGATACTTCTTTCAATCACATTAAAATTTCATATCCCGAATATCTTTCTTTAGTAGGAAAAAACAATTTGAGTTATGCTGCCGAAAAATTTAATCTTAACATTGCAGAAGCAAGGATTGAAACCGCTAAAATTTTCCCCGACCCTCAATTAGGTTTTGGCTGGTTCGATAATGGCCAGCGCAGATTGAATATGGGCTATGGCTATAGTTCAGGGATGGGTTGGCTACTGGAATTAGGTGGCAAGCGTAAAGCCCGTATTGATCTGGCTAAAAGCGAGACAGAACTCACTGGATTTTTGCTGCAGAATTATTTTAGAAACCTGAGAGCAGATGCAACACTTAGTTATCTTTTCGCTCTGCAAAATAAATTATTGTTAGATGTGCAATTGAATTCATATCAATCGATGAACCAGTTGGCAAAATCAGATAGTATTCGGTTTAAATTAGGCTCTATTACGAAGGTTGATGCCTTGCAAAGCAAGTTGGAAGCGGGAACAATGCTAAACAATGTGTTTGCGGGAGAAGCGCAATGGAAAGTTTCGCTTATAGATTTATCATTCTTGCTCGGCAAAAAACAAACTGACACATTGATTTATCCCAATGGGGATTTTTCAAAATTCACCCGTGATTTTAATTTGTTACAATTGATCACGGCAGCACAAAATAACCGCGCAGATTTACTGGCAGCATTGCAAAACAAAACGGTTTCTCAAAATATTCTGAAATTGGCAAAAGCAAACCGTGTCATTGATTTAGGTATCAACACCGGCTTTACTTACGCCTCTTATGACCGGAATATTATTGCTCCCACTCCTTCATTCACGCAAGTAAATGGAGGTATCTCCATCCCTCTCAAATTTTCAAACAACCACCCGGGCGAACTTAAAGCAGCTTATTACTCTGGCCTGCAAGCCGAAGCACAATACAAACAAATTGAATTGCAAATTCAAATTGAAATAACACAGGCATACTACAATTATTTAGCGGCACAAAAACAAGTGCAACAATATAATAGCGGCTTATTATCAGAAGCAAAAGCGGTTTTAGACGGAAAAAAATACAGTTATATACGCGGCGAAACTTCTTTATTGGAAGTGTTAAATGCACAACGCACTTACAATAATGTGCAACAAAATTATTTTCAAACACTATATAATTATGGGGCAACATTGGTCGAGTTAGAAAGAGCCGCAGGAATTTGGGATGTAAACTTCTAAAGAATTAAAGAAATGAGAATCATAAGCTATATTCTGCTATTTGTTTGCTTCAACATTACAGTAAATGCTCAAGCGATAAAACAAAAAATGCCTGATAATACTTCAATTGATACTACAGCAAAATTTCGGAACGAATTGTTCAGGAAAGGGAATGTGAGTTTTGGATTAAAAGCAGGATATACACAGTCCAACATTTACGGCAGCGATATTACCTACATTTTTGCCGATAAAAAAACCAATAATTTACCGTCATTCCATGCCGGTGTTCTGGTAAATTCAATGGTAGGGAATTTTTTTTGGCTAAAACATGAGTTGCTTCTTGTTCAAAAAGGTGCGGGTGTAACATTACATGACAGTATAAATGGCAATTATTCTTCTACACTTAAAATGTTGTCGCTTGATTTATTCCCCTTTAGCCCGGCTTTTCATTATAAAGGCTTTCAGATATATGCAGGACCTTATATTTCCGGATTGCTAAACGCTTCTATTATCAGAAAAGACACCCTTGGAAATTATTTCAAAGATAAATCTATATATGGTAGTGGAAGCCAATTTGAAAATAAATCAAAATATTTGCAAAAAATCGATTTCGGCATTAATGCAGGAATTGAATATCAGTTCCCATTCGGACTATTTTTCGGAGTAAAATACAAACAGGGATTTACAGATATCTTTCAATATGCCAATAGCTATACCTTTAACGATCCCAAAAACACAAACATCAAAATTTACAACCGGTCTTTTTTGTTTTCTGTTGGATACAGTTTAGTAAAACTTAAAAAATAAAGTAAAAATTTATTTTGTAAACGGATAAGCGGAATATTCAATAAAAGATGCTTTTTTATTTGAAATTTGTCCGTAATTAGTAGATTTGCTTAAGAGATGAGATTTTTTAAAATCATATTAGCGGTTTATATTGTCACGCTTTCCCTGGTGCCATGCAGTGATGGTATCGGTAAAAGCCATGATGAAACAGCGAACATTGAGGCTTCAACTCATTCTGATGCTGAATATCCCGATCATGCTGAAACCTGCACTCCATTCTGTAACTGCACCTGTTGCGGGTTTGCATTTATGATTTCCGGAGATACTTTCTCCTTTGAAAGTCAAACTTTCTCATCCATCGAATTTTTCCACAAAAACGGGACCTTGTTAAGTTTAAGCTATTCTATCTGGTTACCGCCAAAGATCTAAGTCTTTTTATTCCTAAAAATTTCTTAAGACCCAAGTCCTGGCGCAATCTTTTATGGACGCCAAGGATACAATTATTTATTTAGATAGACTTAATTTTTCAACTCATGATTGATAATCTCATTGGATTTTCGATAAGGAATAAGATAATTATCGGACTGTTTACGTTTGCGCTCATTGCGTGGGGAGCTTATTCCCTCACTCAATTGCCCATTGATGCTGTACCTGATATTACCAATAATCAGGTTCAGGTCATAACCACCGCTCCTACACTGGCTGCTCAGGAGGTGGAAAGATTTATAACTTACCCCGTGGAAGTATCTATGGCCACGATTCCCAATGTGCTTGAGATAAGATCCATTTCCAGATTTGGCTTGTCCGTCATAACCATCGTTTTTAAAGATGAGGTGGAAGTTCTTGATGCAAGGCAGATGGTCGCTGAGCGATTAAAAACCGCGCAGGAACAAATACCTCAGGGATTGGGAAACCCGTATATGGCTCCCATTACTACGGGGCTGGGAGAGATATACCAATATGTTCTTCATACCCAAAAAGGATATGAGAAAAAATATTCCACCATGGATCTTCGCACCATTCAGGACTGGATAGTAAAAAGGCAATTGTTGGGAACGCCGGGAGTCGCTGATGTCAGCTCCTTTGGAGGATATGTGAAGCAATATGAGATTTCAATTAATCCTGAAAAACTGAGAAGTCATAGCATTACCTTATCGGAAATTTTTACCGCACTTTCTCTTAACAATCAGAATACGGGTGGAGCATATATTGATAAAAAGCCGAATGCTTATTTTATAAGAGGTATCGGGCTGGTATCAGGCATTGAAGACATTGAAAAAATTGTTGTGAAGAATATTAACAATATCCCTGTCCTTATTCGTGATTTGGCTACGGTGCAATATGGATCTGCTGTGAGGTATGGCGCTATGACAAGGAATACGGAAGGGGAAGTTGTAGGCGGCCTGGTACTCATGCTTAAAGGTGAGAATTCCAATCAGGTAATTCAGAATGTAAAAGCGCGGGTAAAGGTTATTGAAAAGTCATTGCCGGAAGGAGTGGTTATTGAAGCTTTCATAGACCGATCAAAGCTGGTGAATAATGCCATTCATACAGTCAGCAAGAATCTTATAGAAGGAGGTTTGATCGTAATTTTCGTGCTGGTGCTTTTGCTTGGAAATCTCAGGGCAGGCCTTGTCGTTGCCTCGGTTATTCCGCTTGCTATGCTTTTTGCGGTGTCCATGATGAATATATTTGGAGTCTCGGGAAATCTCATGAGCCTGGGAGCTATTGACTTCGGGTTAATTATTGACGGAGCAGTAATTATTGTGGAAGCCATCGTGCATAGAATTACAGGCAACAATAATTTAGTGGGAGTACCTAAGCTATCACAGGACCAGATGAATGAAGAAGTATTTCAGGCATCCGTAAAAATCAGGAAGTCGGCTGCTTTCGGGGAAATTATCATTCTTATAGTATATCTTCCAATACTTGCTCTTGTAGGTATCGAAGGCAAAATGTTCAGGCCAATGGCTGAAACTGTATCATTCGCGATTCTCGGGGCCTTGATCTTATCGCTTACTTATGTTCCAATGATGGCATCTTTATTCCTGAGTAAAAAGACAGAGCATAAAAGAAATATTTCAGATAAGATCATGGATGCATGTTATAGAGTTTATCACCCCGTTATTCATTATGCTTTAAGGAAGAGAGGAACTGTTATTGTTATCTCTCTGGTACTTCTTGTTATTAGTGGTTTTATCTTCGCGAAAATGGGAGGGGAATTTATCCCAACGCTGGAAGAAGGGGATTTCGCGGTAGAAACCCGCATCGCGTCTGGAAGCTCTTTATCTCAAACGATCGAGACAACCCAAAAAGCGGCTGATATTATTTTGAAGAATTTTCCTGAAGTAAAGGAAGTGGTCGGTAAAATAGGAAGCAGTGAGATTCCTACTGATCCTATGCCTCTTGAATCCTGCGATATTATAATAATTCTTAAAGATAAAAGTGAATGGACAAGTGCTGATACACGTGAAGAGCTCGCCAATAAAATGAGTGAAGCACTTGAGGTTTTGCCGGGAGTTGAGTTCAGTTTTCAGCAGCCTATACAAATGCGATTTAATGAACTCATGACTGGAGCCAGGCAGGATATTGCGATAAAAATTTACGGAGAGGACCTGGATATACTGGCAGCAAAAGCCAGAGAGGCTTCTTCTATTATTCAGGGGACACAAGGCATAGGAGATATATTTGTGGAGCACATTATCGGGCTCCCGCAGATTATGGTTGAATATAACAGGGATAAGATAGCTCAATATGGCCTCAACGTGGCGGAACTGAATAGCATAATAAGAACCGCTTTTGCCGGAGAGGTGGCTGGTGTAGTGTATGAAGGTGAAAAGAAATTCGACCTGGTAGTAAGGCTCAATGAGAGTTTCAGGCAGAACATTAATGATGTGAAAGCTCTTTATATCCCTCTTGTATCAGGGAATCAAATACCCATTACAGAAGTAGCAAACATACAATTTAAAGAAGGCCCTATGCAAATTTCAAGAGATCAGGCAAAAAGAAAAATTACAGTAGGAATTAATGTGAGGGAGAGAGATGTACAATCTTTGGTAGAAGAGATTCAAAATAAATTAGACGCTCAATTAAAATTACCTCCTGGCTATTACATGAGTTATGGAGGGCAGTTCCAGAATCTTGTTGAAGCAAAAGAAAGATTGTCTATCGCTATACCGGTGGCTTTGGCTCTTATTCTTATGCTCTTGTATTTCACATTCGGTTCCATGAAAGAATCACTTTTGATTTTTACTGCGATACCATTTTCAGCCATTGGAGGGATTGTCGCTTTATTAATAAGAGGTATGCCTTTCAGTATTTCAGCGGGAATAGGATTTATCGCCTTGTTTGGTGTAGCAGTATTAAATGGCATAGTGCTGATAAGTTATTTTAACCAGCTAAAAAAAGAAGGCATGACAGATATTAGAGAACGGGTTTTTAAAGGCACAGAAGTCAGGTTACGTCCTGTGCTCATGACGGCTTCAGTGGCATCGCTGGGCTTCCTTCCCATGGCTCTTTCCAATACATCGGGCGCAGAGGTTCAAAAGCCTTTGGCAACCGTTGTGATTGGCGGATTGATTTCAGCTACTCTTCTTACGCTGATAGTGCTTCCTGTGCTTTATACTTTTTTTAATGATGATGAAAAAGAGCAAACTAAGGGTAGTTCTGTGAACCCTCTTATGGCTATTCTGTTATTAATCTCGCTGCTTATTTCTATTCCTTCTAACAGTTATTCGCAATCAGTAACAGTGAGAAATGTAAATATTAATCAGGCGGTGAATGAAGGATTAATTAACAATGGTATGATCACTACCGCTAATTATGAGATTCAATCGCAGACAGCTTTCAGGAGTACTGTATGGAATTTTGATAAGACAAATGTTTCGCTGACTTATGGTCAATATAATTCCATTTATAAAGATAACAACCTTACTATATCACAAACATTTGCCTTCCCTTCTGTTTACGCAAATCAATCAAGATTAGCGGACGCGAATATTAAAGGCAGTGAGCAAAGACTCGCCGTTACGCAGAATGAACTTAAAAGAAATATTAGAACTTCTTACTATTTACTTTTATATTATCAGTCAAAAAAAAAATCGCTCGCCTATCAGGACAGCTTGTATGAAAATTTTGTAAGAGCCAGTGAACTGAGGTATAAAGTGGGAGAGAGTAATTTTCTGGAAAAAGTTACCGCCCAGACTCAGCAGATGGAAGTTAAAAGCGTGTTGGCACAAACGGAATCCGACATACTTATTTATCAGAGGCAATTACAAATGTTACTTGGAAGCAGTGATAAGATCGGCCTGAGCGATTCAATCCTTCACAAAATAGAATTTACTGTTCCTTCTGAAAGTATCAGTGTTGATGAAAATCCATATCTGGCTTATTTAAAACAGCAGGTGGAGATCAGCAAATCCAATACGCATTTGGAAAGATCCAGGTTGTTGCCGGATATTCATTTAGGATATTTCAATCAATCCTTAACTGGAGTATTTACTATAAACGGGGTTGATAGGTTTTTTCCTACGAGTTACAGATTTCAGGGAGTGCAGGGAGGCCTGTCTATACCGATCTGGTATAAGCCCCAGCATGCCAGAGTGAACGTGGCGAAGATCAATGAACAGGTTGCCAACAGTATTTTGCTTTCTCAGCAGAAAACCCTGCAGGGAGAACTTGAAATGGCGATACAACGATATAAAAAATATAGCAATAGTGTTGACTTTTATGAAAAAAGCGCGCTACCGCAGGCTGAAATTATCATACAAAACGCGGAGAAGGCTTTCAAGGCAGGAGAAATAAATTATATAGAATTTATTTTAAGCCTGAATCGCGCCTTGGCTATCAAATCCAATTACTTAGACAATCTGAATTTTTATAACCAATCTATTATTTCAATAGAATTTATTTTAGGAGGAAAATAATTATGAAAAAAATTATCATATATACATACTTGTTGCTTTCTCAAGCAACGATTTTTATTTCGTGCAGCAAGGGAGATAAAGAAATAAACAAGGACTTGAATTCTAAGGATTCAAAAGCGAATCAGGATAGTTCTAAAGTAGAAAATTACGGAGGTGCTCATATAGAGATAGGAGGACAAAAGTTTAAAAATGCAGGCATAGTGCTGGAAAATATTGAAGAAAGAAATCTGAAAGAGATTGTAAAATGTAACGGAGTATTAACCCTGCCGCCTCAGAACAAAGCTAATATCAGCTCCCTTGCAGCCGGAACGGTGAAAGATGTTTTTGTGATAGAAGGAGATCTTGTAAAGAAAGGGAAAGTACTTGCCACTTTGTTAAGCACTCAGGCTATACAGATCCAGGGAGAATATATTAAAGCAAAAGGCAATCTTGAGTTTCTGGAAAAAGAATTTCAGCGCCAGAAGGAATTAGCGAATGAAAATGTTACATCCGGTAAAAAATTCCAGCAGGCAGAAGCGGATTACCGATCGGAAAAAGGAAGAATGAATTCACTAAGGGATCAATTGATCGCTTTAGGACTATCGCCTGCCAGTATAGGGGAAGGCAATACCAGCCTTCTTATTCCTGTTATCGCGCCTATTGACGGTTATGTCAGAAAGATCAATATTAACATCGGAACTTTCGTAGAGGCGGCCAAAGAAATGTTTGAGATTGTCGACCTGCATCATATACACA
>DATMOV010000331.1:0-3607 GCA_035568055.1 Cytophagaceae bacterium | reverse complement strand
AGAGGTGAGGTTCATGGTACCTACCAATTTATTGTCTGCATAAACATCTACTGTTCCTGAAGTTTCATCAGGAACACTAAAACGGACAACGAGGCCATCTGCTTCTTTCTTCAATTTCCATTCTACAGATGCATCTTTACTAGATAAATCGACACATACCTGTTCAGAAGCTTCACTTTGCAAATCTTTTTGAGCAAAAGACATCATAGCAATAGTGGCATTGGATAATACACCCTGATCAGCCTCATACCTCAGATATGGGGCATCATAATAACCTCTCTCTTCCTGAGCATACAGGTCTTTCGTCAAAAATAAAACAGCAAAAATTATCAGGTTTAGAATTTTGAATGTTCTCATAGGTTTTTGAATTATTTTATACATTTTTTTGAACCACTATCTTAAAAAGACAATAGTTGTTTATTTTTCATGATTTTGCAAATATCATGCCCTTATAATTACAGGAAATACCCTCAATGAAAAATCGGTAATCAGGCATAAAAAAAACCGGCAAATGCTGAGCCTCTGCCGGTTTTTTTAATAATATGTTAATTATTCAATAGTTACTTTACGTGCTACTGTTCCATTTTCAGTGACTATATTCAAGATGTATATACCGCTTGAAAAGCCTGAAGTATTCACAGTGAGATTATTCGAGCCTGCGCTGGCAGAAGATGAATATACTGTTTTTCCTACGATGTCTGAAAGAGATATAGCAGCTCCGCCGGCAGCTTCAAATGAAACATTTAAAGCGTCTTTAGCAGGATTAGGATATACCGATAAAGAATTATTAATCATGGTTTTATTCAGACCGGTAACAAGATCAGGGTCAGCAGGAAGGGCAGATAGAATACTTCCTATTTTAAGGCTATAGAATTCTATAGTACCAGTATAATTTGTCTGATTTATACCTATAGCATCATATTTATAACTTCCCTTATTGATGGCACCATCTGTAAGGTTAAAGGCAACACCTTCATTAAAGACAAATTCCACCACATGAACTTTGGTGATGTCAAAACCATCGGCAGCAGCAGTAATAGAGTTTGGAGAATCGCCAGGTTTTGTACCACCATATGTACCCTGAGCCCTACCGCCCATAGTGGCAGAAACAGAGGATAAATCAATTCTATATGTTTTTCTTGTATTTGCCGGTATTACAAAACCATTGAATCCTACGTATGGATAAACAGCGGTATTTCCAGGATAACCTGCTGGCGCTGGATAAACAAGATTTGAAGCACTCCAAGCAATACCTGGAGTTGGGGTAGCAAAGTCAGGAGCAGCCACAGCATCTGAAATATTTGGTTCAATTTCTAAATACTTATTATTAACATCCTTAAGATACAATCTCATCTGTAAATCCTTTGTGGCATTTGTATTTTTAATATCGACTTGGATATCTGCCATTGAGGTTGCGTCAATAGGAGTTAAATTGGATGATGCGTCCTGACCGAAGTCTGCAGATATAAAATTATAAGTAGTAGCAGAACTATAAGTCATAGTCATTTTCCCAACTGTTCGCGTTCCATTAACTGCTGTGGCACTACCACTATACCAGTAGATACCACTTCCATCGGCATTAGTATATTGAGCTACTTGCTGAAAATCGTCATAGACGTAGGTTGCGAATTTTCCTGGTGTCTGGCCATTAACAAGGCTAAGCGAAAATAATAATGCATTTGCAAAAAGTATTAATCTTTTCATAGATTTTTTAATTATTTAAAAGGTTAAACATATACATACTTTAGAACCCGGATCCTCCTTCTGAATAATAATAATCATGGAATTCGGAGAAGATCACTCCCCCATTACGGTTTTTATTCCATTACGGTTTTCATTTGGGGGAATTCAGAATTTTCTTTTCAAATAAAGAGGTTAATAGCAGGAAAGACTATTTATCTATTAAAAATATCAATGATTATAGATAAAAAAAAATATATTATGTTAATTATCAATTAGTTGAATAAATAGAAAAAATTATAAAATATAGGTGAAATATACCATTATATGGCTCTTATCCTCATCAATTCTTCTTCAAATTTTTCATTTTCCACAATAGATTTATTTTTCATACGGGTTTTATAGGCATATATGGTATTCACCGAGTAATCCAGAATTCCGGCAATCTTTTCGGTATCGGTAATGCCTAAACGTATCAACGCAAAAATTCTCAACTCAGTGGGCAAGCCTTGTTTCTCATCAAGAACAAACTGATCTTCCGGACTGAACAGGCCATTAAACTGTTCTACAAAACCTGGGAAAATTTTGAGGAAGGTCTTGTCGAAGGTCAAATACAACTGTTCGCGCTCTGGCTTGAGGTTCATATTATTCACCAGATCCCTTATATCTTCTATCTTCTTTTGAGAAATTTTCCGGTCTATCGTGTTCTTGAATTTTTCAATCTTCTCAATGTATTCTGATATAATCTTAAAAAAGCTGCCAATATATTCTTCTTTAATTTTACTGGCATCTTCCAATTTGTTATTTGTTTCGCCCAATTTAAAATTTGCCTCTTCAAGCTGAGCATTTGTTTTCTCCAGATTCTGATGTGACAAGGTCAATGCCAATTTTGCCCCATTCAGTTTCCGGTATTGCTGGTATATAATTATGGCAAAAAGAATAATAAATATGACCAGGATGGTCGCGGTAATAGAGTAATAAAATAAATCCCTTTTTTGACCTTGCACAATTTCCAGTTGAGTACCTTCTATAATTGGAAGGAGATTGGCAATTTCAATTTTGCGATGATTCGCTCCATAGAAATAAGCATCTTCCAAAGCCACTTTAACATATTTGTAAGAACGCTCCACCTTGCCTTCATCATATAATACTTCAGCAAGGTCACGAATAGCTACTGTTTCACGAATAGAGGAAATGATATCTGCTATAGCTGCTTTAGCCAGATACTCTTTCGCCTTTTCAGGATTACCGTCTAAACGGTACATGAAACTAAGGCTGGAAGAAGCGATAGCCTTTTCATGATTGGTAAGTTTAGGATCTTTTAATACCTGTTCAAAAGTACTGATGGCATTTGAAATATCCCTGACCCTCATATACTCCAACCCTTTCAGCAGAAGAAACCGAATGGAATTTGGTGCACATAACTCCAGCGCCTGCTGTAAATAGGTATTCCCCTTTTTATCATATATCTCTGAAAAATAATGATCTTTGGAATAATCTGCTAAATCGTAATAAGTCCTTGCAAGGATAGCATAATACTCAATTTTTGAATCCCTTGTAAGAGAATTAACTTCTACGGAATTTAGAGAATCCAGTGCTTCTTTAAACATTCCTGCTGAAAGAAGTGTAAAGCTGATTTTTACTTTAGCATCATTGATAATTGAATCTTCCTTAAGTTTATAGGCTGTTTGTAATAAAACCCTTCCATAGCTGAAAGCCGAGTCGTAAATGAAGGACTTATATTCTTCAAATAACTGATCCAACACAGAATACCTGGCTAGAAGATCGTTTTTCTCATCACCTGTCACTAATTGCTTCTTAATATTGGTAATCCTCTCTTGCTTCTTTTTTAGATATTCCTCCCTTTTCTCAATAGTGAGATCTAATTCTCCCAACAAACTATCCACAGGAGTTTTAGCATAGGTAG
>DATMOV010000330.1:0-2559 GCA_035568055.1 Cytophagaceae bacterium | reverse complement strand
ATCCTGATTATAACATATATCAGCAGGGATCTGCCGGGAAGCATTGGGTGCTCACGAATGATGGCGAGGAATATAATGGTGCTGTATGGCCCGGCCCATGTGCTTTTCCTGATTTTACCAGGCCTGAAACTCAAAAATGGTGGGCTTCTTTATATTCCCCATTTATGGATCTTGGAATTGATGGCATCTGGAATGACATGAATGAACCTGCCGTTTTTCATACTCCTGAAAAAACCATGCCGGAGGATAATTTGCACAGAGGGGGCGGTGGTTTACCGCAGGATTCACACCTGAGATACCATAATGTCTATGGCATGCTGATGGTGCGTTCCACCAGAGAGGGAATTCTTGCTAAAAATCCGGGCTTAAGGCCTTTTGTATTGTCAAGGGCTAACTACTTAGGCGGACAAAGGTATGCAGCCACCTGGACGGGAGATAATGCCTCTACCTGGAGCCATTTGAAAATGTCCATTCCCATGTCTATCAACCTTGGATTATCAGGACAGCCTTTTAACGGTCCGGACATTGGGGGCTTTGGTGAAAGCGCTACTTCTGAATTGCTGGCTCAGTGGATGGCTTTGGGCGCCTACTACCCTTTTTCCAGAAACCATTCTGAAAAAAACACTGATATGCAGGAGCCGTGGTCACGGGGCAAAAAAGTGGAAGACATTTCCAGAACCGCTTTAAACAGAAGGTATATGTTAATGCCTTTTTTATATACCTTATTCCGGGAAGCCTCCACGACCGGCTTGCCGGTAATGCGCCCTTTATTCATGGCAGATTCTAAAGATAAAAATCTGAGAAATGAACAGGAGGCTTTCATGTGGGGAGATGACATGGTGATTATTCCCAGCTGGGCACAGAATACTGTTTTACCACAAGGAACCTGGAGAACATTAAAGCTGGATGATACACCTGAAACGGATAAATACCAGGCTACTTTAAAGATACGGGAAGGCGCCATTATCCCGGCAGGACCTGTTATTCAAAATACAACCGAGTATAGTATTGACTCTATTACGCTCTATGTAAATCCGGATAAGGAAAAACAAGCCATCGGCCGCCTGTATCACGACGATGGAAATGGCTTTGGCTACAGAACTGGTGATTACGCAGTGTATGAATACAAAGCAAGACCTGGTGAAAAAAATACTATTACTGTCTCTGTAAAGCAGGTGGAAGGAAATAAAAAGTCCAGGAGTGTATACCGGCTTGTGGTGGTTCAGGATAATACGATGAAGTATTCGGAGTGGGTTAATGGGAGTAGTATTACTGTTGCTTTAGAATAAAAATTTCAGCAGATCAATAGAATTGATTAAATATGCCTGATTTCTGTTGTGCGCGCCACCATAGCCACCAACTTAGAGTGAAAATGCCGAATAGCGCGTCATTGCGAGGCAAATGACACTTAGTTAAAAAGAAAAAAATATGCGGCTAAATATGAATGTATGTTAAAGGAATGCCGAAGTAATCCGGTGGATAAATGCTCTCTTTACCATAATGAAATTATTGGGTAGAGGTCTTTACGCAATCGCTCGGCTGTGCCGAGTGAAATCTCAAATTAACATCCCCTGTCAAATAATCCATCATTTGGTAGGCCTCCGGCCGGTTTTACACAAATGACCAATCCATTAAGCACCAATAACAGTTAAAACGGAAAATTTACTTGCACTGCTGTAAATAAAATTTTCCGATGAATCAACAATACATGCCGCTACAGGATTGTTCTCTACATATTCAATCTTCTGCTCTATTACTTTGCTGCTGAATAACTCTATTGGGTGATTTGTCTTTTGCCAGAACATATACACTTTATTCTGCTTATACTTCTTTCCAAAATATTTGAATAGGTAAATAAGCCATTCCTTCCGACTTTCACACGTGCTTTCTTCTATTGATTTAATGATTGCTTTCGAGGTGAAACTTTTAAAATCCCTGAGAACTTCGTTTAATTTCCCACCTTGATGCCTTGCTACAAGATGTAAATGGCTTGGCATAATAACGTATGCATATATTTCCAATCCCTTATTAACCTGACAATAATTTAAATTTTTAAGAATAATATCGCAGTATTCTTTTCTGGTAAATACATCGACCCATCCGACTACTGTTAAGGTTATAAAATAGGCATAATCCGTATTGGATTTTCTGAGTTCTGACATGTGGGTATAGCTGGTTAAATTAAGCATGCAAATTAGTATTTATCTGCATCTCTTTAAAACCGGCCAGAGGCCTTACGAATAATTTCTTACTCACAGATTGATTAAAACCGGAACGGATATCTCTTATCGATTTTGGTCACTCGGCACAGCCGAGCGACTGCGGAGCATTCTTATCCTTTATTGATTTAATGGACTCCATTGAAAAATACCCCAGATCTCTTATCAATAAGCTGTTTGACGTTAACCAATCTAGCCTTTTAGAAGACAATGAATCATTGGCTAAGGCACTGTGGATATTAATATAATTCATCATATTTTTCTTAACATCATATACAAATTGAATTGCCATACCAGAGGACTGATGACATTGATTAGTGAAGCCGGGATAAATAGATTT
>DATMOV010000329.1:0-2631 GCA_035568055.1 Cytophagaceae bacterium | reverse complement strand
TGATCCTATTTGTGCATTGACTATAGGGCTGGTATTTAAGGCTCCTCCGAGCCAAAGCATAGGAATATGAAACTCATCCGGTACATGCATGGGGACACCTGTTTTGCTTGGAAAAGGATGGCCATGATCGGCTATAATGATGAACAAGGTATTATTCCACCAATTGGTTTTTTTTGCCTTTTCAATAAATTTTCCAATACATTGATCCGTATAGTAAAGAGAATTTAAAAATAAAATTTGCCTGTCATTGCCAGGAAATACAGGTGGTATAGGTATATCAAAAGGTTCATGACTACTCAAAGTAAAGATGGCACTGAAGAAAGGGCGCCTCTCATGATTCAGGTCTTCGAATAGCCTGTCAAGCACAATTTCATCATGCGCACCCCATTTGGAGTTCAGATATTCTTCTTCAAAATCTGATTTTGTAACCAGCTTATCGAAGTTATGCTTTAACAGGAAGGATTTGATATTTGCGAATTCAGGTTCACCGCCATAATAAAAAGAAGTATTGTAGCCTTTATTCTTAAGCTCTGTGCTGATTGCGGGCAGATGAGATGCTTTGGCCGGATTGGTGATGATCGATGCAGTTGGCTGCGACGGATAACCTGACAATATCGCTACCAATCCTTTGTCGCTTCTATCTCCGCTTGCGTAGATATTATTAAAAAGAATTCCTTCATTGATAAGCTGGCTGAATTGAGGTGTTATATTTTCTTTGCCACCTGTTTCCTTCACAACTTTCGCCGTAAAACTTTCCCAGATAATGAGCACAATATTAGGGGTGTCTTTAATAATCTGCTTGCTTCTTCCGGGTTCATTATAAAGATTTTTAATAATTCCTTCGGCTTTGGACTTATTACCGGAAATATATGGATTTAAAGTTTCGTAATTCTTTTCAAGTATAGAATGAATGAAATTCCAGGGCACGTTGACAGCGGTATTATTCAACAAAGGATTGGTTGAATAAAAAACAGCGCTCTCATTTATAGGAGCTAATTGAAACCCACCCCTTATTGGTATAATGAGAGTTGCCGTTATTATAAGTCCGGCAAGGCAGCCGGCAGTTGATCCCAGTAAAGATTTTTTTTCGAAAGATTTGTTATCAGGATATAATAAAAGGACATATAATACAAACATGCCGCTTATCATAAAGAAAAATAACGGCATTAATAAAAATAACGGTGCGACCTCAGCCGAGGCTATCATTGCCGCCGGTGTGTTCACATATTTGAATATTGTGGCATCCAGCCGAAACCCCCACCATCTGTAAAGCTCAAGATCCGTTACAGACAAAAAAACAATAATGACAATCAGAGCCATAGAATACGCCATAATAATTCTTTTGATCAAAATTTCTCTATTAAAAAAGAAACTGAAGCTTATGATTACAAAAGGCAGAATAGCAGCGTACGCCGTGAAAGAAATATCCAGCTTAGGTCCATAAATAAAAGATTTTAATATTTCCATTTTAGGGGACGTACTATAGAGGGCATGATTATAAATCACGAATAAGGCCCGAAGCACCTGAAACAGGAGAAGCCAGAAAAAATAATACTTTAATATAAATAGAAAGCGATTCTTCAACGGATGTAAATTTAGCCTGCAAATTACTTAAATAAGGCAGAATCAGGCTTATGAATTTCTAACCTTTGATAATACCTGATATTCTTATAGTTGTTTAAGCAAAATACGAAATATGATTTTACATATATATTATTTTTAATCCATATTCAATTTCATATTTTTGTTTTTTCATATTTTTGTGGATTATTTACTGGAGTTTTCAGTTTTTTACTTATTTATTAAATGACTATGATGTTTTTTCTTAAATAAAGATCCGATGTTAGTTACTTTTTTATGATTTTTTATATTTTTACTTCCTGACCAATCACTTATCATTTAAAATAATAAAATATGGCTTATTTAAGATTTAAAGCACTTGACCGTGTTTCTGGCCGGCTGCCGGTAAAAGTTACCATGCCTTCGAACAAGATCTCTGATTTTTATGGAATGAATGTTTTTGGTTTGGAAGCGATGAGAAATACCCTTTCATCCAGTGTACACAAAAAAATACAGGCAGCTATCGAAAGTGGTGAACTGATCGACAGCAATACTGCTGATGCGGTAGCTTCGGCTATGAAAGCATGGGCTATGGAAAAAGGTGTTACTCATTATACCCACTGGTTCCAGCCCTTAACTGATGCCACTGCCGAAAAACACGATGCTTTTTTTGAGCCAGTAGAAGGCGGCAAAGCATTGGAAAGATTCAAAGGGACTGCCTTGATTCAGCAAGAGCCGGATGCTTCTTCATTCCCCAATGGAGGCATCAGAAATACTTTTGAAGCCAGAGGTTATACCGCCTGGGATCCTTCATCTCCCGCATTTGTTATTGGCAGCACACTGTGCATACCAACTATTTTTGTCGCATATACAGGAGAGGCATTGGATTATAAAACCCCTCTCTTAAAAGCGCTGGCAGCCGTTGATAAAGCCGCTGTTGCAGTTTGCGACTATTTTGATAAAGACATTACCAAGGTAACAGCGACGCTTGGACCTGAACAGGAATACTTCCTGGTTGATGAAGCTTTGTTCAATGCAAGGCCAGATCTTGTTATGGCTGGCAGAACTGTT
>DATMOV010000328.1:0-3564 GCA_035568055.1 Cytophagaceae bacterium | reverse complement strand
TTATGTCTGTTCGGCGAATAAATACCATCATATACATAAGCATCCTTATATGATTTCGCCAGATGAGCGATTCCATTAAAATCAGCATAGTAACCATTTCTTTCCTGGCCTGTGGCAACCCGCAAAGCATGATGAAAGTCATCGATACATTGTGCGTCCATGCCGAAGCCTTGCTGCTCCAGCTGATTTATAAAACGTACATCGTTCAGATCCAGCTCTACGATCAGATAATGTTTTCGGCCGGTGGAATTCATCAACTCGTTCACATGCTGTTTGATCTCCCGCAGTACATGCTCCGGACTGGAATCTTTTATAGCCTGAACAGCATCCAGACGCAACGCATCAACATGAAAATCCCTGAACCACATGAGCGCATTCTCAATAAAATATTTTCTTACTGCGTCAGAACCGGCATCGTCGAAATTAATCGCTTTGCCCCAGGGTGTATGGTGTTCTTCTGTGAAGTACGGGCCGAATGCAGATAAGTAATTTCCTTCAGGTCCGATGTGGTTATATACAACATCAAGGATCACTGCCAAACCTTTCTGGTGACAAAGATCCACCAGATGTTGTAGCGCTTTTGCGCCGCCATAAGAATTTTGTACGGCATAAGGATACACACCATCATAGCCCCAGTTACGGCTGCCGGGGAATTGTGATACCGGCATAATCTCGATCGCATTCACACCTAGCTTTTTGAGATAATCAAGTTTCTGCTCTATGCCGGCGAAAGTTCCTTCTGGTGTAAATGTTCCTGTATGAAGCTCATAAAGAATATAATCTTCCAGCGGAAAATTTTCCCATGTCTGATCAGTCCATAAAAAATCTTTCAGGTCTATCGCTTGCGAAGGGCCATGCACGCCCCCGGGCTGACTGAGTGAAGCAGGGTCGGTTCTTTCTTTTTCTCCATTCAGCAAATATTTATAAAGATCCCCAGGCTTAAGCTGATCTGTAATCGCTCTCCAATAACCAAAGCTTTCCCTGATCAATGGAATTTTTTCATTTTTCTCCGTTAACTTAAGCTCCGCAGTTTTAGCAAAGGGAGCCCAGAGCAATATCTCCGCCTCTCCTTCACTGTTAAAATTTATGCCCGGTGAGCATTTTGCGATTTCAGATTTCATAATGCAATATAAAAAAACCAATTTTGAAATTGTCATCCGCACGCAAGTCATCCGATGACTCCACAACGAACTTTGGATTATGCGAAACCCTATCAGTCATCGGATGACTAAATTGAGATCTGAATCCATACTCATCCGATCTTGAAAATTTTTAAATATTGAAAATCATAATTTTGACATTCTTCCTAAAAGTAAAAGTCACCGCTACAACACGTAACAGTGACTTTTTTATACTTTGATTTTTTTAATTTTTATTTCACTTCCATCAATGTTCCATCAAATCTGTACAAAACATCTTTCGGTGCAGTGCCTGGTTCTTTAAATTTCGCTTCATACAATCCCTTATCCATACCCCAATGTACATCGGCTGCATAAGGATACCTTTGATTAAAAGATGCCACCACCTCATCCGGTACTGCTGCTGACGACATATTCCTACTCTTCATACATCCAGCCATTGACACCGTCATTATTCCCCACATCAATATCTTCTTCATAACATTTACCTTTCGTCTGAAAAACAACAAATGCTTGAAATTATTAGTTTATGAAATGATTTATAATATTGAAAATCAATTTCTTGTAATTATCAGTCTGAAGGGTTGGTTTCCACGCACTCACCTCATCCGGTCTTCATCCGATGACTCACCTGGATTTTTGAAAAAGGATCAAATGCTTCAGTCATCAGATGAATGGGTTAAGTTCAGGTCTAAAGTCTAACCTCTAAAATCTAATATCTAACCTCATACATTTAAAGTCCCATTCAACTTCACCAGCTCTTCTATAAACCTATCCCTGACATCTTTGGCAAAAGGATTTTCATTTTCGATGGTGAGAAAAAGATCCATGGAATCCTGCCCGAGGTTTCGTTTTATCTCAAGCAGGTATTGATAAGCAGGTGTTTTCTGCTCAACATCAGGGATGTCCATCTGGTTTACGGCACGTCCGATAAAATGCGTTAATGCCTGCACATAAGCCATCTGTTTATCGTGGCGCAGAGGAGTGCGTTCGAGCACATTCAGCTTAAGCTCACGGGAAAAAAATCTGCTGAGGTTACCGTTACGTTTCGTCCTTACCGGACAAATAACCAAATTCAAGCCTGCAATACCATTCTTACCGCTTTGAGGGCCAAACAGAGGGTGTGTGCCGATGATCTCCACATTTTCCGGAAGATGCTTCAACATCAACTCCACCGGTTTTATTTTTACTGAAGAAAGATCAAAAACCAGGGCTTTGGGTTTTACTTGGGTTTTTATCTGGAGAAGCAGGCTTTCCAGAAATTGTACAGGTACGGCAAGAGCAACAAAGTCCTTAGCAGCGGTTTCCGCAAGAGTGCCCCATTTGACTCCGGCATGCTTAGCATCCTTGGAAAAGTCAGTGCTATCGTAAACAGTAATATCAAAAAAAGGCTTTAAATGCGGAATAATAAAGCGCCCAAAGTTCCCAAACCCAATAAAGCCTAATTCTTTCATAAATCAATTTTAAGAACTTAGCCAATAAAATCATAATTATCGCTTAAAAATAGAAAATTTAAAGGAAAATAAATTTTCTTCAAATTTTTGTAACCCTGGTTCTGATCTTTCGTTAAAGAACACATTAACCGTTCTTAACAAACAAAAACAAAGCATAAGTTGAAAGGCTTGGCTTGATTAAAAAGATGCAGTTTTGAGAGTTCTGCATCTTTTTTTTTATTTTATAAAGCTGAAGGAATCAAAAAATTTCCCTGCCCTCTCCGATTCCACCACTTTTTTATTTCCGCCTGTCATCAATTGCACAGCCTTGTTATCTTTGGTATATACCCTGATTCGTAATATCTGTCCGAGCATCATCTTTACCTCCGCTTCCATTGCTTCGCCAGATGGCGTTTCGATCTTTTTCTTATAAATGAGTTTACTGTTTTTATCTTTCGTAAGCTTCGAGATCAGATCATCAAAATATTGACCTTTTTGTTTTTCCAGGGATTTAGCTGATGCCGTGAAGCTATTCACTACAAAAAGCTGCGCGGAGGCTGTGTCAATATAGGTGGCTGTTATAATTCTGTCGGAAGCTGTTTTGAGGGTATCATACTTCATCATAGGCTGGCTAGGCATCATCACTTTAAAAGCACCACCATCATCATACTGATACCAGTTATTCTCGGTCTTCATTCGTTTTGAACCAGACAGCTTCGGGGCCTCTGTATTGCCATTTGAATAAACAGGTGATACCTCAAACCCTTGAAGGCGAAGCAGCTCGATTACACCGTTCCTGCCTGGAAGATGGGCCGCGCCTATTCCGATAAACACAGCCTCCGAACTGACGATTATTCCAATCCTCTGTGTCATCACTTTATTTCTTTCCACGATTAAAGCGGAGTTAAATGCTTCCGTAGTATCGTATTCATTCACCAGTACGGCAAGGCTATCCAGGTTCTGGGCAGCATACATGCGAATCATGCTTTCCA
>DATMOV010000327.1:0-3764 GCA_035568055.1 Cytophagaceae bacterium | reverse complement strand
TTCTATTCTCTTTTTCCATTCTTGCGATAAAGTCATGCAGGAAAATCTTATTGATCCGGATATATTTCTCACGGTCTTTAATCTCTTCCAGCTGCATTGAGCTTTTGTTGAAATACTCTGTTTTGATAAAAAAGTATGGGTCAGCGATCATAAATAATGTATCTCTGATAGCCTTATTTAAAAGGTTATCGAAATGCTCTTTTCTGATAGCTATATGCTGAGAAAGCTTAACCATCAGGTTTTCAAGTGCGTCTTTTACCTCCGTATTTTCATAATCAAAATAAGCGCTTCTTAACCTTTCATTTTCTTCCTTCCATTTATCAAATACAATTTTAAGGATAAAAAGATTGATCTGCTCTATTGGGGTAAAATTCAGAATATCATCTCCCGAGGCGAAGTTTTTCTTCCTGAAAAAACCGGTGGAAAGCTTCTCCGCCAGTGCGCGGCTGTATGCTTCCAGTTTCTGATGATTAATGTTATTTGCCATGTATAAATTTGTCAGTACAGGTTATAAAAATACTCTTATTGCCCGATCTTTCATAAAGGGCAGCGATACAATAATTATAATTTATCTGTGTTATTATTAATATGTTTTAATATTCGCCGTAGTATGATTAAACGGATTTTCACGATTTTTCAAAGGTTCATGATTTTTTCAATTAAATTGCTATGTATGTTTCCAAGAATGCCCATTTTATTGTTTGTGCTTCTCATTTCCTTGTCAGATTCCCTTTGTCAGGATAATAATATACCGCTGGGACAATGGAGGCTTCATACTCCATACACCCATGCGAAAAGCATCGATATTGCCGCTGGCAAAATATATGTAGCCTGCCTGGTAGGCTCTATGGTTATGGATCAGGCCGATAACAGCTTCATTTCGTTATCTAAAATAAACGGATTATCAGATTACGATGTCGATAAATATAAATATAACAATGAACTGGGTATTCTTCTACTTGCTTATTCGAATGGCAATATTGATCTGATGAAAGGAAACTCCATCATAAATGTGAGCGATATCAAAAGAAAATCCATCGTAGGATCTAAAAATATCAACCATATTTATTTCTGGCATGATTCAGCATTTCTCTCTTGCGATTATGGCATCTCACTCCTTGACCTGAAAAAGAATGAGATCAAAGAAAGTTATGAGAATCTGGGTAAAGGAGGTTTAGCTAATAAAATATATGCTACCACCATGAGTAATAGCGGCGACAGTATTTTTATCGCGTCTGACAGCGGTGTTATGGTGGCACCTGTTTCTCCTTACATAAACCTGCAGGATTATAACAACTGGTATTTATTTAAAACCAAAGATAGCCTCCCATTGAAAGTCAGAGCTGGCTCGGTCTGCACGTTAAATAGTAAAGTGTATGCAGGTATTAGCAGGAAAGGAATATATGTCTTTAATGGAACATATTGGGAAAAGACATCTATCCCGATTTCTGATACGACAGATATTGCCAGTATGAATGTTTCCGGAAATAAAATTCTTATTTGCGCAGGCTCTAGCCCCGCCGCGATGGTGATTTCCTTTGATGGAAATTCATATAATGTGTTTACCAGTCCATACATCGCTTACCCAACAGAAGCGGTTTATGACTCTAAAGGAATATTATGGATCGCGGACGGCGGCTATGGAATAGTTCATAACCTGGGGGGCACTTTCAATTACCAATACCTTAATGGACCCGGAAGAATTTTACCTATTTTCAAATTATATAACTATGGTAATAATATCGTAGGCCTTCCCGGAGGATTTGATTCTTACTTTGCTCCGGTTGAATATACTGAAGGATATTACGAATATGACAACAACAGCTGGAAGACCTATGATATATATAACTATCCGATACTGGCTATTGCCGATACCTATGTGGACGCAGTGTATAATCCTGCCAACGGATCATTTTATATCGCCTCCTTCCGAAATGGCCTGATCGAACGAAAATCAGACGGAACGCATGTTTTATATGATAATGTTACACCTCTTCCCGGTGGCTGTAGCTTGTCAGGCACACCTCCGGGTTTAAGGATGAGCGGACTCGCTATTGATCAGGAAAAGAATGTTTGGGCAACTTCTGTAGTAGGTTCCGGAATAAGTTCGCTGGCTGAGATCAAACCCAATGGCACCTGTGTTACAATTCCTTCATTCAGTGACCCTGGCAATTATGCTGTGCGGATCGCTATAGATGACTTTGACAACAAATGGATCCAGAGCCATTACTATGGAATTCTTGTTTACAATGAAAAAACCGCGCAAACACGATTTCTATCTCAAGGTACCGGAGCAGGTAATCTGCCAAATAATTATGTAACTGCGATGGAAAAAGATAAAAAAGGACAGATGTGGATAGGAACAAAATCGGGTGTCGCTGTCTTTTATGATCCATCCATTGTTTTTACTTCCGGAACGGACGCAGTTGCTCCAACATATAAGCATTATCCATTGTTGTTTGGTGAATATGTTACCTGCATACAAGTGGATGGAGGAAACAGGAAATGGATCGGCACACAAAACGGATTGTGGCTTTTTAATGAAGATGGTACGCAGGTCGTCGCGAACTATACCACAATGAACAGTCCTATATTATCTAATTTCATTATCGACCTGGAAATTAACAAACAGACCGGCGAGCTATTCATCGCGACTGATAAAGGAATCATAGCTTACAGAAGCGATGCGACAGATGGAACCGATAAATTTAAGGACGTAAAAGTTTTCCCAAATCCTGTCACTGAAAATTTCAATGGCCTTGTTGGTATTTCCGGCCTTGCAACTAATGCCAATGTAAAGATCACTGATATTTATGGCAACCTTATATATGAGACTACAGCCCATGGCGGTACCGCTTCCTGGAATCTAAAGAACTATAACGGAGTACCGGCTGTAACAGGTGTGTACCTTATCTATTCAACTACAACTGATGGAGCCGAGGGATTCGTGTCTAAAATAGCGGTAGTCAGATAATATGCTTCGCAAGACCAGAGGCATAGTTATCAATTGTATCAAATACCGGGAAACATCCCTAATCATAAAAATCTATACCGAAGAGTTTGGTTTGCATAGCTGTATCATTAATGGTGTCAGGAGTAAAGGTTCCAAAAATAAAATAGCCCTCTTTCAGCCGCTTACTTTGTTAGACCTGATCATATATTACAAGGCGGATGGGCTAAGCAGGATTTCTGAAGTAAGATGCTCTTATCCTTACAGAACTATTTCCACCGATGCCGGAAAATCGGCCATCGTTTTTTTTATTGATGAGGTATTATACAAAAGTCTGCAGGAAGAGACTGCCAATTACGAACTATTCAGCTTCATTGAAAGCTCATTAAGATACCTTGATGAAGCTTCTCAGCATTATGAAAATTTTCATTTGCTGTTTTTGTTCAAGCTCTCTTCTTTCCTGGGATTCTCTCCGGATGAATTGGAAGATCTTATGCCTGGAGAAGTGCGTACATTGAGTGAAGGCCAGAAGAAGACCTATATCCTGATGCTTAAAGGGAATTATGATTCCAGGATAGTGATGACCAATCAGGAAAGGCGAAAGCTGCTCGAGATACTGGTAAAATTTTTCGGTCTGCATGTCAGCAATTTTGAAAAAGTAAACTCCCTTGCTGTCCTTCAGGAAGTAATGAAGAATTAGTATCAAGGCATGAAAGTTTTAAATACCAGCATTCCTATTCCCATTAAAAAAGTGATCCCTGATATCAATAAGCAATATTTTACAAAATCAGGTTCGTATCTCAATTCGATTTTA
>DATMOV010000326.1:0-2637 GCA_035568055.1 Cytophagaceae bacterium | reverse complement strand
AAAATTTGGTCTCTGGCCTTTTATTCTAAGCACCCTCTGGGTGACAGGAATTTCCATCTTCATCGCGGTACCCCTTTGTCTCCTTTCCGCTATCTATCTTTCAGAATATGCTGATAAAAGAATTTTGAAGTACATCAATCCATTGATTGATATACTTGCCGGGATTCCCTCAGTAATTTTTGGTATATGGGGCATAATAGTCATAGTGCCTTTTGTGAGAGATTATATCGCGCCCATGGCAGGCGTAAAATCTACAGGGTACAGCATCCTTACAGGCGGCATTGTTCTGTCCATCATGGTCTTCCCGATTATTATCCACGTGCTGATGGAAGTCTTTCAAACCATTTCTCCAAATCTCAGAAACGCTTCGCTCTCATTAGGGGCTACTAAATGGCAGACGATAAAATACGTAGTGCTGAGAAAAGCCGGTCCGGGAATTATTTCAGCGATTGTACTTGGTTTATCAAGAGCCTTCGGAGAAACATTGGCTGTGCTGATGGTCGTAGGAAATGTTTCTCATATACCTACCTCGTCCCTTGACCCGGGCTACCCGCTGACAGCCTTACTGGCCAATAATTATGGAGAGATGATGTCAATACCACTTTACGATTCTGCATTGTTATTTTCTTCGCTCGTTCTTTTTATAATTGTATTGATATTTAATATTATCTCACGAATAGTGTTGTTACAGGTAGAGAGCAAACTGGATTAAGATATGAAGGGAAAATTTATAGAAGAAAAGATTTTTATTGTTCTGATGCAGGTATGCACACTGGTCATCCTTTCCAGCCTGATCCTGATCCTTGCCAGCATTCTCATCAAAGGTCTTCCCTCTATCTCATGGGAGATGATAAGCCAGACTCCGCAGGATGGCTACTATACAGGAAAAGGCGGAGGCGTTCTCAATGCTATTGTAGGTTCTATATATCTGGCGGGAGGAGCCACCCTTCTGGCATTTTTCATAAGTCTGCCTGTTGTTCTGTACCTGAATATTTACAAAAATAAAAAATCAACTTTCGTCAATTTCACCAGGCTTTGCCTGGATGTATTGTGGGGCATACCTTCCATTGTTTATGGCGCATTCGGATTTACGATCATGCTCTTGCTTGGAATAAAAACGTCTCTGCTGGCCGGTATCATTACTGTTTCCTTGCTGGTAATACCGATTATGATCAGGGCAATGGACGAGGTGATAAAAACTGTCCCTAAAGGTTTACTGGATGCATCATATTCATTGGGAGCAACAAGGCTTGAAACCTCTGTAAAAGTGGTGATCAAACAGGTATTGCCGGGAATCATTACAGCCATATTGATCTCTTTTGGCAGGGCTGTAGGAGATGCGGCTTCAGTGCTATTTACAGCCGGTTATACGGATCGCATACCGGGATCATTAATGGATCGGGCCGCCACCCTTCCACTGGCAATTTTCTTCCAACTGGGAACACCTGTACCTGAAGTACAGGAGCGCGCTTATGCCTCAGCCCTGATCTTAACAGTAATGATCCTTATCATTAGCTTGCTTACCCGTTATATTACCAAACGATACCTTAAAAATAAGATATAGATTATGAATGTTTCAACTAACAATAATGTCTGCGGCGAAGGCAACATCTGCGTTCAGAATCTCAATGTATATTATGGCGACAACCATGTTCTGAAAGATATCAATATTAATATTCCTGATAAGAAGATCACTGCTATTATTGGCCCTTCCGGCTGCGGGAAAACTACTTTGCTTAAATGTTTCAACCGCCTGATAGATACTTCGGAAGACGTAACTGTTGATGGCAGTGTACTGGTTGACGGAGAAAATATTTTCGGCAAGGATGCCGAAGTTACCAGGCTTAGAAAAAAGATGGGATTACTTTCACAAAGGCCCTATCCACTTCCAATGTCAATTTATGAAAACATCGCGTATGGCCCCAGGATACATGGATTTAAAAAGAAGAGAGCCGATATGGATGCCATGGTGGAACATTATCTTAAGGAAGCCAGCCTATGGGAAGAAGTAAAAGACCGACTGAATACTCCGGCATCACGGCTGTCGATAGGACAACAGCAGAGGCTCTGCCTTGCACGCGGACTTGCAGTGGAGCCGGAAATTATTCTTGGAGATGAACCGACTTCCGCACTGGATCCAATATCCAGCCACCACATTGAACAAAAATTCATAGAGCTGAAGCAAAAATACTCCATCGTAGTGGTAACGCATATCTTACGCCAGGCCAGAAGAATCGCTGATTATATCGTATTCATGTATATGGGTGAAATCATAGAACATGGGCCAGCAATAGATATTCTGGAAAATCCGAAAGAGAAAAAAACGCAGGAATATATCAGAGGAATTATCAGCTAACCAAAAGATTTGAGAGTTCAGGGTGCTCGCTGAAGTATTTTTTTACATACGGGCAGGTAGGAATTATTTTAAATTCATTTTCTTTCGAATATGAGATGGCAAATTCTACCAGCCTCCTTCCAAAGCCGAACTGGCGAAGGTCATCGGGAACATAGGTGTGGTAAAGATCTATTTTCTGATGGTCTATTCTATATCTGAGAAAACCTTCCTCACCTTCCAGAATAAAAAAGAATTTATGGGTAGAAATATCCTGCATGATGACACCCTCGTGTACAACCCTG
>DATMOV010000325.1:0-4577 GCA_035568055.1 Cytophagaceae bacterium | reverse complement strand
ATAGAAACCCTCTGAATAAGAGGGTTTCTGTTTTGGTGGAGGGATACTGGATTATTATCCGAACCAATTCATTCAGGATTTACAGGTATTAAGCAAATTAAAGTCATTAATAACAAAGGTTTAAGGAAAGCAGGACGTACCAAGTACGGGCAAAGGCGAACTTTTAATAAAAGCGATCTGTCTTCAGTCATTCTTTATCAAGGCTTGTCATCCTCTATACGCCTCAAAATTAAACGATACTGAATTATTGCGTCAGTATCATTGGAATCTAGTTCAATAGCTTTAGCAAATTCTCTTTCAGCTTCTTTTAAATTGTCCTGCTCAGAAAGCAATAAGCCTAAATTATAGTGCGCCCGCGCATTTTTGGTATCAATGGAAATGGCTTGCCTGTAGGCTTTCCCAGCTTGCTCCTTTTTACCTTCCTGATCGAGAAGGTTGCCAAGGTTAATGTAAGCAAGAACCTCTCCTGCGTTAAGGCGTATCGCTTCCTGGATTTTATTTTTAGCTTCCTTTGTTTTCCCTAAGCTGGCCAGGTAAATTCCATAGCTTGTTAATATGGAAGCGCGTTCATGTGTGTGCTCTGGCCCTTTTTGCAATTGAAGGAGAAACTCAAAGTCAACTTCTTCCAATTCCTCCGGGGGCTTGCTTCCCCACTCGGTGTCTTGGTAAATAAGATTTACTTTAGCGCTTAATATTTTTACTTCAATATCAAGCCGTTTTTCTTCGGACAGCTCATAGGCTTTTGTAAAAGCCTTTTGTGCCATGTCATAGTTTTCCTCCTTGACAAATTCATCTCCCATCTGCACATATTGCTGAATAACGAGTCTTGACTGGTAACGGTCCCATTGATACTGAACCGAAGGAATGAAAAAAGCAAGGATCATCACTGAAGCCCCGCCAGCACTTACCAGCAATGGCCAGATTTTTTTAATTATAAATACTTTGGTATTTGTTTTTTCCATAGACTCTTAAAATAAAATTTTATAATTATCAGTTAATTATTTTCATCTAAGTCTTCATCTTCCTCCTCTTCCTCCTCTTCCTCTTCTTCCGGTTTTTTAATATTGTCACTTTTTTCTTCATCTGAAGTGCTGGCGAAGGACGTAAACCAGCCTCCCTTAGAGATCAATTCTTCCGGGGATCCCTGCTCCAACACTTCTCCGGCTGAAAGCACAATAACATGGTCAGCATCGCGAACCATGGAATACCGATGAGCTATAACAATAACCGTATTTTCTTTTCGAACCTCATCTACGGTTTTTTTTATTTCGGCTTCTGTGGCATAGTCAAGATTTGCTGTTGCCTCATCCAATATCAGAATTCGCGGCTGCGAAACCAGGATCCTGGCAATTTGTATTCGTTGTCTTTCTCCTACAGAAAGCCCTATACCGCTTTCTCCCACACCCGTTTGCAATCCTTCGGGCAAGCGTCGTAACGTGTTTCCCATTCCCGCAGCTATCGCGGCTTTCAAAACTTCCTCATCCGTTGCGGTAGGTCGTTTATACCGAATATTATCTACCAGTGTTCCGCGGAACACCGCCCCGTCGGCGGCAACCATACCAATCTGCCTGCGTACCGAAGCTGCATCCTGCTTTGACAAGTTTTGTCCATCAATTAATATTTCTCCACTTCCGGGTTCATACAATTTCAACAGCAAATCAACAATGGTAGTTTTTCCTGCGCCTGAAGTTCCGACAATAGCAGTTATCTTTTTGGATTCAAGCGTAAATGAGATGCCTTTTAATACTTCTCTTATGGGGGTGTATCCAAAATGAACATTTTTAAACTCCACATGTCCCTTTTTAATTTCCAGTTCAACGCCCGCTTTCTCTTCAACGCCATCGTCCAGCAATTTGAAGGCACGTGATACGGAAGCTACATTTTGCTGAAGGTTCACCCATAAACTTGCCAATGAATCAATGGGTGAATATAATCTGTCGAGATAGGCAACAAACATCACTACATCTCCTGGTGTGAGTTCGTGTTCTAGTGTTAAATAACCACCATAACCCAGAACAAGCGCTGATGAAATCTGAGTCAGTGTATTTTGCCAAAACACATATTTGTTACTTAACTTTGCACGATCAATATAATCTTCGTAGGCGGCTCCGGCAGCTTTTTGAAGATTAGCGGACTCCCTGTTCTCTGCGCCTGAAAGTTTTACTGTTTTTATCCCACCAATGGCATCCTGCATTCTGGAGAAAACATCTTCCCAGCGATCGTAATAGGATGACAGACTTGATTCTAATCTATTGGCTGATATCCAGGCAATCCATAAATAGAATGGTATTATGGCAATAGCCATGAGGGTGAGTGTAACATTTTGCCAAAACATAATAATAAGGATACCTACCAGACTAATTAACTCCGGAAGGATTTGCTGAGAAAATCCGTTGACAATACCAGATACTTCATCTGACTGGTTTATCTGTTTGGAAATTGCCGCACTCGGACGTTTACCAAAGAATGAAAGCGGAAGTTTTAGTACATGGGTAAATGTACCTTGAATAAATCGTTGCTCAATGAGACATGAAAGCCGAACATTCATATTTTCGCCAATGAGTGTAAGAATGTAACTCAGGAAATTTACAAGAAATATAAGCGCAACAGCCCAAAGGAGCGTTTTCAGTGCTTGCCTGGGTGAGCGTTCAGCCACATGATTTTTTCTGTGAGGCTCCTTTTTTACTTTCTTTGAAGGTAAAATTTCATTCTCGGAAATAGAAGCATCAAGATTGTCCTCACTAGTTCTAAGTTCCTGACGCGTCTCATTTTTGGCTTGTTGCACAAACAGACCTGCAACATCGTTTATGGCCTCGCGATAGATAAGAGGTTCAACCATATTGGCACCGGTACCAAGCAGACCGATAACGACAACAAGAATAAATCTTTTTTTATGAGGCACTATTAATTGAAAAATATGATTCCATACTTTTTTTTTGGAACTGCTCTCTCTTTTCATAGGTTATTCTATTTAATTATTCATTTTAATTTTTTTAGCGGTATTGTATTTACTATTTGAAATGATTTTTTATATGGCTTGGGAAATAGATTTCCAAAAGATCAATCGTATTCTCTTTGATTTTATTTCCGATTTATTAGATCCGATCTATGGGTATAAACATCATTTTTTGCTTTCTGGAATTTTATTATTCATTAATAAAATTAATATTGATTCAAATTAAACCTTTTCATTTAAAGAATCATCTAATAACAAATTAACTATATGTTTCTAACAAAAAAATCAATAAAATTAAAAAAAGCAGGTTTATATTATTTTTTATTACCAGTAATTTTGACAACAGTATTATGCAAAAAGGAAACTGGTACAATAGGGCCAGCAGGCCTATAATCTAATGAATTGATACATCATCGACCGATGGTACCGGGAAATTTAACCCGATATTACCTAACATCTGCAACAAGTATTTCTGTTCCATAGATAAAATAATTTCGTGAACTGTAGTTTTAAAGCAACGTACCTTTTAAAAATACAAATGCTACACTAAAGTAAATTATTAATCCGGTAACATCTACCAGTGTAGCTACAAATGGAGCGGAAGCGGTTGCAGGATCAAGCCCTGCCTTTTTCAATATGAATGGAAGCATTGAGCCTGAAAGGCTACCCCACAGCACTATTCCCACGAGAGAACATCCAACAGTCAAGGCAATTAAAATCCAATGCGGACCGTAGATATTAGAGAATAAAGTCCAGATTAGAATTCTTAAAAATCCTATACTTCCCAATATTAATCCCAGAAAAAATCCTGACCGAAATTCCCGTCGCATTACTTTCCACCAATCTTTTATTCTCACCTCGCCCAGAGCCATAGCTCTTATTATAAGGGTCGTTGCCTGTGAACCGGAATTTCCTCCACTTGAAATAATCAGAGGAACAAAAAGTGCTAAGACAACCGCTTTTGAAATCTCATCCTCGAAGAAACCCATTGCTGTTGCAGTAAGCATCTCACTTAAAAAAAGAATAATAAGCCATCCTGCACGTTTTTTGATCATTTTAAGAGGAGAGATCTGCAAATAAGGTTCATCCAAAGCTTCAACACCACCAATCTTTTGAATATCCTCAGTATCTTCCTTCTTTAAAACCTGTAAAATATCATCAATGGTAACAATGCCTAAAAGAACTTTCCCATCTCTGTCAATCACGGGCAGCGCTGTTCGGTGATATTTCCAGAATAATTGAACAGCTTCCTCTTGATCCTGATCTGCGAACAAAAATTCGTAATTCCTATCCATGACATCCTGAATTCTAGTCGCCAAAGGGTGTAGTAAAATATCTTTTGTTTTTAGATCATCTACAAGCATACCGTTTAGATCTACAACATATATTGCATCCAAAGTCTCAGAATGTTTTACGTTTAGACGAATATGTTCCAGGGTTTGTTCAATATTCCATTCTGGATTAACTGTGATATAATCAGGTGTCATCAGTCTTCCTACACTTTGATTTGGATAACCCAATAAAGTAAGGGTGATTTTTCTTTCCTCTTCGGATAATAAGAGCAGGAGAGGTTTTAAAATTTTGGGAGACAAATATTCCAGAAATGCAGTCCGGTCATCTG
>DATMOV010000324.1:0-3706 GCA_035568055.1 Cytophagaceae bacterium | reverse complement strand
ACGCCGAAATATGTTTGTCTGCATCTTTCATGATCGCCATACGTGGTACGGATGATAGAAGGCCATGGGAATTTAATACAAAGGTTTCCTTCTACTCCGTTTCCTTTGATCTCATTTCCGTTGCTGTCAACCAATATGGGCTGCACACCCGGCAAAGGCAGTGTAGCATAAGAAGGTTTTGTTTTAGTGATACCCGCAAGTGGAGAAATGAGTATCCCTCCTGTTTCGGTCTGCCACCAGGTATCTACGATAGGACATTTACCTTTTCCGATGTGGTCATTATACCAGTGCCATGCCTCTTCGTTGATAGGCTCTCCCACAGAACCGAGTACCTTCAAAGAATCCAGCTTATATGGTTTAACGAAGTCGAGGCCGGATGCCATGAGAGAACGGATAGCCGTTGGAGCTGTGTAAAACTGGTTCACTTTATATTTATCAATCACCTCCCAGAATCTTCCCGCATCAGGATATGTCGGTACACCTTCAAACATCACGCTGGTAGCGCCAGCTAATAAAGGCCCGTAAACGATATATGAGTGGCCTGTCACCCAGCCAATATCAGCGGTGCACCAATAAATATCTTTGTCGTCATATTGAAAAACATTTCTGAAAGAGTAATCGGCAAAGATCATATAGCCGGCGATATTGTGTACCACTCCTTTGGGCTTACCCGTAGAACCTGAAGTATAGAGTACAAAAAGAGGATCTTCAGAATCCATTTCTTCCGCTTTGTTCTCAGCTTTTACTTTAGCCATCTCCTCGTGCCACCAGTAATCACGACCGGTTTTCATGGTAATATCCTGGCTTGTTCTTTTGAATACAATAACCTTTTGAACGCTATCGCATTTTTCCATCGCTTCATCGACAATTCCTTTCATGGGAATCGCTTTATTGCCTCTGTAACCGCCATCGGTAGTCACTATAATATTTGCTTTGGCATCGATTACCCGGTCGCTCAGGGCAGAGGCCGAGAATCCGCCAAACACTACTGAATGGATCGCACCTATTCTCGCGCAGGCCAGCAAGGCTATTGCCAGCTCGGGCACCATAGGCATATATAAACAGATCCTGTCACCCTTCTTTGCGCCGTGACTGATGAGCACATTGGCAAAACTGCAAACCTGTTCGTGTAGTTCTTTGTATGTAAGTATTCTGTTTTGTTCCTTAGGGTCATTAGGCTCCCAGATCAGTGCGGTTTGGTTTGCTCTATTCTGAAGGTGACGATCCAGGCAGTTCTCAGTGATATTGAGCTTACCATTGATAAACCACTTTACTTTTGGCTCTTCGAAATTCCAGTCAAGGACCTTATCCCATTTCTTTCTCCATGTAAAGTAATTTGCTTTATCGGCCCAGAAAGATTCCGGATCCTTTACACTTGATTCATATTCCCTGGTATACTCTTCAAAAGTTGTGATTCTGTTAGCCATAATATTCTTAAGGATTTATTTACTAATTTTAAATAGTAAAGTTAGCCTAAAAATTACAAAATAAAATAAATCCAGTGCCCCTGATTTTGATTTTTTCTTTTATTATTTGTTCTTTATTTTACACAAAGACCACCGCACAGAATGCTTGGCAATCGGGCGATTCCTCGAATGTGGGCTTAATCGTGATCAGAAATATATCCATTCAAGGTAATAAGAAAACAAAGGACAGAATCATACTTCGGGAGATGAACTTTAAGCCTGGAGACACGCTGAAAATGCCCGATGTTGAAAAGGCAATTCTGCTGAGCCGCAACAGAATTTTTAATACCGGACTTTTCGTTACAGTAGATCTTATTGTTGATGGTGATTCAGCAGAAAAGAATCTGCTCATTAAAGTGAAAGAGCGATTTTACACTTATCCTGTCCCTATCATTTCACTGGCCGACCGAAACTTCAATGAGTGGTGGCAACAACGGGGCCACAGCCTCCGGCGCATCAACTATGGGCTCTTCTTTGTCCAGAAAAATGTACGCGGAAGAAATGAAACTTTAAGGGCAAGGGTGCAGCTTGGCTTTACAAAAAAATACGACGTAGGTTATTACATCCCTTATCTCACCAAAAATCAGAAACTCGGACTAAATGTTCTTGTATCATATTCTACCAATCAACAGGTAGCATATAAAACATCCAACCATAAGCTTAGTTATATAGAAATTGAGAATAACAAGGTACTTAGAAAACTATTCGCAGCTTCGGCAACCTTTACCTACAGGGGGAAATTTTATAAAACACATTATGCCACAGGATCTTTTTTCTATAATAATATAGCTGATTCTATAGCGCGGTTAAATCCACGTTACTTTCTCGAAGGACGGACAACCCAGAGATATTTTTCATTAAAATATTCTTTCGTTCACGATTTCCGGGATATCGCTTATTATCCATTGAAAGGAAGTTATTTCAGAGTTGATGCGGAAAAACTTGGACTTGGTATATACAAGGACATTAATCAGATCAACTTCAGGCTTGAATATAACAGATACATCAAACTTAGTAAGAAATTATACCTGGCAGGTGGCATCAGGCAGAAAATTTCCTTTCCTTATAACCAGCCTTATTTCAATTTTAAATCACACGGCTATGGCACCGATTATGTAAGCGGATATGAGCTTTACGTGATCGATGGACAACATTTTTCTATGGCAAAGCTGAATCTGAAATACCAGTTATTTTCTAAAAAGATAAAACTCGAAGATATGCCAGTCAATCAGTTTGAGACTATTCCATTCGCGCTTTACTTGCGCGCATACAGCGATGCCGGCTATGTAAGAGACAATTCATTTAACCCGGAAAACACCAGGCTTGCCAATAAATTTCTCTTGGGAGGCGGTATTGCGCTGGACCTTGTAACCTATTATGACCTTGTTTTCAGGTTGGAATATTCTGTCAACCGGCTTCAACAGCAAGGGGTGTATCTGCATATGAGAGCGCCGATTTAAGTTTAAAGCTTAAAGTGTAAAGTTGTAAGTTTGGGCTTGTTTTACTTAATTTAAAACTTAAAACTTTTTTAAGAGTTTCGCTTATTATTTTTCAAACCAAAAATACAATTATAATGAAAAGAATTTTAGTGCTGACGCTGGTTATTTCAATCTCTGCAAGCTTTACATCCAGCGCTGACGAAGGGATGTGGCTGCCTTTGCTTATCAAAAGATTGAACTATACTGATATGCAAAAGCTCGGACTTAAGCTTACTGCGGAGGAGATCTATGATGTAAATCATTCAAGCCTTAAAGATGCTATTCTTAATTTTGGAGGCTTCTGCACCGGCGAAGTAATTTCCAAAGACGGGCTGGTGCTCACCAACCATCATTGCGGCTATGAATCAGTACAATCACACAGCACGGTACAGAATGATTATCTCAGCAATGGCTTCTGGGCTATGTCCAGGGATAAAGAATTACCTAACAAAGGACTCACGGTTTCTTTCCTGGTCAGAATGGAAGATGTAACAGAAAAAATATTAAGCGCGGCAGGAAGAATGCCTTCTGAAGGCCGGGAAGATAAAATTGAAGCCATTAACAAAGAACTTCAGGAAGCGGCGATACTAGGCACTCACTATAATGCCGAAGTAAAAAGTTTTTTTGAAGGAAATGAATATTATCTTTTCGTGTATGAAACTTTTAAAGATATCAGGCTGGTGGGAGCTCCTCCTTCCTCTATAGGTAAATTTGGAGGAGACACCGATAACTGGATGTGGCCTCGTCATACCGGCGATTTCT